>CALHAX010000005.1 GCA_937931785.1 uncultured Hyphomicrobiaceae bacterium
AGGAAAAGAGGAGCGGTGACAATCGGCGGCGACCCGCCTTTACCGCCGGGTCAGTAGGGCCCCACACTTCAAAAAACTTCATCAGTTGCACATGTGCGGCCTGCTCGTTCCAGGCCCGATCCCGGGCGAATATCTCCAGCAGATGATCAACAGCTTCCTCACGGTCATCTGCAGCGCCGAGCGCGATGGCAAGGTCGTACCGCGCCTGATGATCATTCGGATCCGCCTCAACCTTGGCAAGCAATGGAGCGGTTTCGCCCGCTGCCGCAGATTGCCGTGCCAGATCCAGCATCGCCCTCGCGGCAGCGACGGCCGGACTCATGGCCTGGTCAATTGGAATATCCGCCAGCATCGTTTCGGCCTGATCCAGATCGCCGGACTTGACGCAAACGCGCACCAGACCGGTTCGCGCATCAATATCGTCAGTGTCCTGCGCCAACATCGCAGAAAACAAATCTGCAGCACCTTGAAGGTCTCCGGCATCCAGAGCCGCGTTCGCAGCTTCCAGTCCGCCGTCTCCGCCTGTGAAAGCATCCGGTGCATGCTTTTCAATGAATGTCTTGATTTCGCTTTCAGGCAACGCACCCTGAAATCCGTCGACTGGTCGCCCATCCTTGAAGGCAAACACTGCCGGGATGGACTGTACACCCATCTGCCCGGGAATTTCCGGGTTCGTATCAATGTCCATCTTTACGAGCCTTACGGCTCCACCTGCCGCATTCACGACCTTCTCAAGAGTTGGCGTCAACTGTCGACACGGTCCGCACCAGGGGGCCCAGAAGTCGACTAGAACCAGCGCGCTCTTGGAGGCTTCAACCACGTCTGTCATGAATGCAGCCGTCGTCGTGTCCTTGATGAGATTACTGCTCGCGCCAGAGGACGCAGTTGATGGAGCCGTTCCGCCGGGAATTTCAAGTCCTGCCATGACGTGTGCCGTTCTTTCCAAAAGTCCTGTTACCGAAGATCTTACTGCGAAACCCCGTCCAAGGCCATGATCCGGGGCTCATGACCGCAGGATCGGATAAATGTCAGCAAGTCGTCTCGTTTGATGTTCACCGTCGCGGTATTTTCCAACGGGTGATAATTCAGTAGATCGTGTTCCATCATCTTCGCTTCAAGGACCACGTTGACGGTTTGCTCGGTGTCATTGATCAACGAAAACGGAGTGACCGATCCGGGTGTCACACCCAACAGTTCAAACAGCAACTCCGGTTTACCAAAACTGAACCGCCCGCTCGCACCAAGCATCCGATGCAACGATTTCAGATCCAGCGATGCGTCATTGAGCGCGACGACCAGAAAGATCGAACCCTTCTTGTCCTTGAGAAACAGGTTTTTCGTATGTCCGCCAGGCAGAAGCTCATGTTTATGAATGGCAAGGCTTTCGTCGACGGTAAACACGGCCGGATGGTCCACGGTTGTTGTTTCGATCCCGAGTTCGTCAAAACGGGCAAACAGATCGTCACGGTTGGCGGGCATGGCGGGGTTCGGTCCTGAAGGGGAGTTTTGGCAGGTCGTAATGGCTCCGGTGAAGTCTGGCAACGCGCATCCTGCAGCAATCTTGTCGCGTCACAATCAATCCGGTTGCAAACCCGCCAAGAGTGCGCCATATACCGCCCACCCAAGGATGCGGGCGTAGCTCAGGGGTAGAGCGAAACCTTGCCAAGGTTTAGGTCGTGAGTTCGAATCTCATCGCCCGCTCCAATTATACGGGTCTCCCCAGGTCGATTTGATGTCAGGTATTCGCGCAGCTGTGCACGTCACATCGACGCCATTCACGCGCGCAATTGCGCATGCTACGTGACCCCCATCGCAATTTCATAACACGAGCTGCACCTCATGTCCGACATGCAACCTGTCCGCCGCGCCCTGATTTCTGTTTCTGACAAGGATGGGATCGTTGATTTCGCCAGCGCACTCGCCGAAGCAGGCGTGGACCTTGTCTCGACCGGCGGCACGGCGAAGCTGTTGCGAGACGCTGGTCTGCCCGTGCGGGACGTTGCGGAACTCACCGGCTTTCCGGAGATGATGGATGGTCGTGTCAAGACGCTCCACCCCGTTGTGCATGGCGGTCTTCTTGCCGTGCGCGGCAACACCGAGCATGAGGCTGCAGCTACTGACAACAACATCGGTATGATTGACCTGTTGGTGGTCAACCTCTACCCGTTCGAGGAAACCGTTGCGGGCGGCGCGGATTACGACACGGCGGTCGAGAATATTGATATCGGCGGGCCCGCGATGATCCGCGCGGCGGCCAAAAACCATGCATCGGTCGCCGTTGTGGTTGATAACAATGATTATGCGCCGGTGCTGGAGGAGATCAACTCCGGCGGTGCGACATCGAAGGCCACCCGTCAGCGCCTTGCTGCCAAGGCCTATGCCCGCACCGCCGCTTATGATGCAGCGGTCAGCGGATGGTTCGCAGAAACCCTCGACACGCCATTGCCAGACTACCTCGCCATCGGTGGGCACAAGGCGCAGACCATGCGTTACGGCGAAAACCCGCACCAGCAGGCCGCCTTCTACCGCACAACGGATCAGCGCATCGGTGTCGGCACCGCCACCCAGCTTCAGGGCAAGGAGCTCAGCTACAACAACCTGAACGACACCAATGCCGCTTACGAACTCGCGGCCGAGTTTCACGACACGCCAACGGTTGCGATCATCAAGCACGCCAATCCGTGTGGCGTTGGCTCGGCGGACAGCTTGCTCGAAGCCTACAAGCTTGCACTGCGCTGTGATCCGGTCAGTGCGTTCGGTGGCATAATCGCCTGCAATCGCAAGCTTGACCTCGCCACCGCCGAAGCGATCCTCGAGACATTCACCGAAGTCGTTATCGCCCCGGATATTGCCGAGGACGCCATAAAGGCATTTGCCGCGAAGAAGAATGTCCGCCTTCTGAAAACACCGGGTCTTCCCGATCCAAGACAGCGCGGACTGCATTTCACGCCCGTCGCAGGCGGTTTCCTTGCTCAGACCGGCGACAATGCCGTCGTGGATGACCTGGAACTCAAGGTCGTGACGGATCGAACGCCAACGGCAGACGAGATGAAGGACCTCAGATTTGCGTTCCGTGTCGCCAAACACGTGAAATCAAATGCCATTGTCTACGCGAAGGACGGGGCCACTGTGGGAGTTGGCGCAGGTCAGATGAGCCGCGTTGACTCCAGCAGGATCGCCGCCTGGAAGGCAGGAGAGGCTGCAAAGACAGCGGGATTAAGTGAATCTCTTGCAAAAGGCTCAGTTGTGGCGTCCGACGCGTTTTTCCCGTTTGCCGACGGGTTGCTGAACGCGATTGAAGCCGGTGCGACGGCTGTGATTCAGCCTGGTGGTTCGATGCGCGACGATGAAGTCATCGCCGCGGCAAACGCGCATAACATCGCGATGATCTTCACGGGCGCGCGCCACTTTCGTCATTGATTATGCTCTTGCGTCGGAACCCGCACCGTCAGCATCAGCAGAAAACCGGCAACCAGAAACAGAGCGATGATGGACATGCCGATCCGCTGGCTGCCGCTTGCAAGCGTGACCGTCGAGATCAGGAAGGGTGCCACGAACGATGTTGCCTTACCGGCAAACGCGAATAGCCCAAAATACTCCTGAGATTTCTCGACCGGTGTCAGTCGCGCCATCAGGCTCCGGCTTGAGGCCTGCAACGGGCCGACAAACAGACCGATCCCCGCTGCGGCAGCAATGAAAGCATACTCCGCAGGGCTGCCAAACGGGGCGTTCCGGTCAGCAGCCGGCAGGCTCTCAATGAAAAACGCCATGTGACGGTCATCGATCGACAGTGCAAATCCGGCAGTGACCAGCAATCCGATCAGACAGCAGAGGATGATAGGACGTGGTCCGTAGCGATCGTCCGCAAACCCGCCAACGACTGCACCGAAGAATCCACTAAGCGACAGAACGCACGCGAAAAGAGCAAGGGGGATGCCCGACCAGCCAAATACACTGCTGGCATAAATCCCTCCGAATGCAAAAATCGCGTTGAGACCGTCAACATAAAGCATCCGGGCAATCAGGAAACGGAACAAATAACCGCGTTCCCGCACCTGACCAAGCGTGTGCCACAACTCGCGCAATCCGGCTTTCACAGCCTGCCCGGCCGAGAACTGCGATCTGCGTGGACTGTCCGGGGTGAAAAGGAACAGAGGGAGGACAAAGATTAGATACCAGATGGCAGAAAACGGTCCCGTAAAGCGCTCGGCGTCGAGGCTCTGGTGCGCGAACCCCAGGATCGACGGCACTCCGAGCAGGGTCGTACCGTCCGCCTTCGCCGGGTAGATCAGCAGCAGGAAAACAGCAAGCGCAACAAGAGCGCCAGCATATCCAACCGACCACCCGATGCCGGATAGGCGACCGATTTTGCTGGGCGGAACCAGGCTGGGAAGCATGGCATTGGTAAATACAGCCGTGAATTCAGCGCCGACAAACGTCAGGATCACTGCACCCACAATCACCGGCATCAACACTGCAAGCAACGGATGCGCCAACCAGAGCGTTGAGCCGCCGATCACCAGCATGGCAGAAAATACGGCAAGCCACACTTTCCGCCGTCCGGTCGTGTCTGCAATTGCACCGAGTACCGGCCCGAGTAGGGCAACGATGAGCCCGGACGCAGCAATGGCGTAGCCCCAGATTGAATTACCGCTGATCGGATCGGCTGCAAAATGTTCCACGAAATACGGTGCAAAGAAAAATGTCAGAACCAGCAGAAACACGGGCTGGGCCGCCCAGTCGTAGAGCACCCATCCAAAGAGGGCGGGGCCACTGGCCGACTTGGGTTCCGTGGTGGAAGAAGGGCGGATGATCGTGTCTCCAACTGCAAGGGATTGCTTGCTGTGCTATAGCGCGCTGAACTTCATGGGGCCTTCAAAAAATGACCGGAGCGAATGAGACCAGGATGACGGATCGAAGCAAAGCAGCCACGGACCGGGTCACCGCCCTCGATCTGGGACCAGATGCCGAGCGAGATGAAAAGCTTCAGACATATTTCGATACGTGCCAGAAGAAGCTTGGTTACGTGCCGAACGTTCTGCAGGCCTATGCATTCGACAGGACCAAACTTCAGGCCTTCATTGATATGGCGGATGATCTCATGTTGGGCGACAGCGGATTATCACGTCTTGAGCGTGAGATGATCGCTGTTGCGGTCAGCGCGATCAACCATTGCCACTATTGCCTCACGGCCCACGGCGCAGCGGTGCGTTACCGATCGAAGGATCCGGTCCTTGGCGAGTTGATTGTACAGAATTATCGCGCCGCCGCGTTGCCGCCGCGCCAGCACGTTATGCTCGACTTTGCGGTCAAGCTTACGGAGGAGCCGGCAAAGATCATCGAACGCGATCGCCAGATCTTGCGAGATGCTGGTTTCACGGACCGGGATATCTGGGACATTGCAGCAGTCGCAGGGTTCTACAACATGACCAACCGTCTGGCATCGGCCACAGAGATGAAACCCAACCGGGAGTATCATTTTGCATCCCGTTAAGGGAAAGAAAGGACACCTCTGCTAACATCACTGCAATCGTTGCCGTCGGTGTTTTGCGTTTTGAGAGGACAAGCACGATGATCCGGAAGTTTTTTGTCGCACTGTGCGTTGCCATACCGCTAGTGTTCGGCCTCGCAGAGTCGGCCACAGCAGGCTGGGCCCATGACCGTAATGGAAGTTACGGCGTTTATCACAAGCACCATAATGCCTGCGGTGGCGTTTATGCTGCACAATACCGCCACAAGCATCCGCATTATTATTCCGTCAAGATCAAGCCGGGCCGTTATGTCTGGCGCAAACGCCGGATTCGCGTTGGAACCATGCGTCGTCGTGGACGCGTCGTGCCGCATTACCAGTGGGTGCGTAAACGGGTTCTGGTTCGCCCGGTGCGTTACCGCGTTCGCAAGCGTCGTGCGCATGGCCGTTGGGTGACCAATGCTGTCGTGATCAAGGGGCAGCCGCGTTGGCGCCGTCGCTCACGCTGCTGACCAATTAGATCTGATTTTTTGCAGTCTGAATGTGGCACGCCGAGAGCATCGGCGTGCCTTTTTCGTTGTGCCATATCGGAGCGTAAGTTCATCATTGGACAGCCGGTAGGTGTAACAACGAGGATAGTAAGCAATCTGCTCGCATAGGTAATTGCCGAAGATCAGGTTGCAACAAGTCTCTGGATTGGGCTGTTTGTGCTCAAGCGTTAACCATAATAGTGCTTGAGAGTGAAAAAAAACTCCGTTGCTCGGGAGATTATCTAATATCAGCACACGTTGCGACGGCTTCGGCCAGCTTCTTGCTGTTCGAGATAACCGCTGGCTTCGTCTGGTTTCCTGACCGGGCGATGTTGGGCTTCTCCCTGAGGTCGCAACTAAAAAAGTCAGGGGTAAGTACGGAGTATAAACTTAATGTCAACCAGGAACGCAGCCGTGGTGGGAGCGGTCTTTGTGGTGTCTTCATTCATTTTGACTGAAGCCTTCGCATTCGATCGTCTTCTCCACCGCAACCGCGGCGGTAGTGCAACTTGCGTCCAGCAAGTTCACACACCGGCACGGTACGGCTACGTACGCAAGCGGGTCTTGATCTCGGGCGGTGGCTACACCACTCGTCACAGTCCTGCTGTCTACGGAACAAGAGCGCAACGCGTTCTCGTTCGGTCGGCGCGTGTACGTACGCATACAACGCCTGCTGTTTACAGCACACGGACACGTCGTGTTCTCGTTCGCTCAGCGCGGACGAAAACGCATACAACTCCGGCTGTTTACAGCACTCGTACGCGTCGTGTGATGGTGAGCCCCCGTCGGGTAACGACTAGAACAACGCCGGCCGTGTATTCCACACGGACGCGCCGCGTCATGGTCAGTGCTCGTCGTGTTTCTCACCGGACCACTCCTGCTGTCTACAGCACACGCACGCGTCGTGTTCAGGTCCGAGCTCGCTCGGTCCGCACGCACACGACACCTGCAGTGTACTCAACCCGCACACGTCGTGTTCAGGTCCGGGCCCGCTCGGTCCGCACGCACACGACACCGGCGGTTTACAGTACACGAACACGTCGTGTTCAGGTCCGGGCCCGTTCGGTTCGCACCCACACGACACCAGCTGTTTACAGCACACGCACACGTCGCGTGCAGGTCCGGGCTCGCTCGGTTCGCACGCACACCAAACCAGCTGTCTACTCGACACGCACACGTCGTGTGCAGGTTCGGGCAGCACGGACTCATTACGTTCGGACACCAGCGGTTTACCGCACGGTGCACCAGCGCGTGAAAGTCCGGTCCGGTCGGACACATGTTTCCCACACGGCACCGCGCTATCGCACGGTCACGCGTCGGGTTGCAGTCCATTCCGGTCGCTCGGAACGTCGGAGACTTTTCCGTCGTGATCGTGGTGAACGTCGTTCGCGTGGCCATAGCCGCGTGACGTATCGCACCGTTCGCGAGCGGGTTCGTGTCTCTGGTGGTAAAAGAGTCGTACGGCGGTCGCCTGCCGTATACAAAACTGTCGCGCGGCGGGTTCAGGTCCGTGCAGCTTCGAAACGTGCCGTTCACTCACCAGCGGTTTACCGCACGGTTCGTGAACGTGTGAAGGTTCGTGCTGCCCGTACACACCGCACTGTGGTTCCAGCGGTTTACCGCACGGTCCGCGAACGCGTGAAAGTCCGTGGCGCGAAGACTCGCCGCATCGTGACACCGGCGGTTTACCGCACGGTTCGCGAGCGTGTGAAGGTTCGTGGCGCAAAGACACGTCGTATCGTGACACCAGCGGTTTACCGCACGGTGCGTGAGCGCGTGAAAGTCAGGTCTGCACGGACCCATCGTTCAACGAGCCCAGCGGTTTACCGTACGGTTCGCGAGCGTGTGAAGGTTCGTGGTGCACGGACACATCGCACAACGAGCCCAGCGGTTTACCGCACGGTTCACAAGCGCGTTGTTGTTCGTGGTGCACGGACGCACCGTGTCCGCACGGCTGCCGTCTACGGCACACGCAAAGTGCGTGTGAAGTTGAGCGGTGGCGGTGTTCGTCACGTCCGCGTTCGTTGCGCACGAGGTGTTAAGACACGTCGTCACGACAGCAGGCGCGGCCATCGCCGCATTCGTCGGCACTAGCTGACGAAAGCAAGGTGTCGCCGCATCTGCGGAGGCAAAAAGGAAGGCGCTCTCGAAAGGGGGCGCCTTTCTCTATTGTAGAAAGAGAATATTGGGAGCTTATTTCAAAGCCGGATGCCCCGGAAGATCTGCAATACTATTTAAAACAAGATCACTGATCGGCCCGAGTTCAGCGGTTCCACTTGAGCCTGTCAGCACACCAATGCACAAACCGGCACCGGCTCGTCGACCACTTTCAATATCATGATCGTTGTCTCCAACCATGGCGATCGCTGTAGGGTCCAGATCACAGGTCTTGCAGAACGCGAGCGCCATCCCCGGTTCTGGTTTGCCACCAAATCCTGCATCATATCCCGCAACGAAATCGAAGTGCTGCAGTATATTGTGCGGTTTCAGTGAGACTTCGAGACCGGCCATGCTGTCATTTGTAGCAATGCCCAGTGCGATCCCAGCTGCCTTGAGTGCACGCAATGTCGTGTCGCAATCCGCAACGAGGTAGCTTTGCGCAGGCCCACGATTGAAGGCCTCGACAAGCGTCTGCCCAAGCCCTGGCGAAGCTTTCTTTCCGAGAAAGGTCACCATCTCATTGGCAATTTCCAAAACGGTCGCGACGGCAATAAGTGATCCGGGTTGCGCAACTTTTACCTCCGCATCGTATCCGCAATGCCGCAAAAGACCATCAGCAAGATCCTTGTCGCCATCTCCCGCAAGCAGTGCAACGGATCGGTTCAGCGGATCGAATGTCCGATGGTAATCGAGAAGGACACCGTCCTTGTCGAAAAGAATACCTTTGATAGCCAAGCGCAACCAGCCTCCCAAAATGCATTGATCAATCTGGATATGCCATCACGACGGGGACTCAGAGTCCTGATCACGAGAGCCTTCAGATGGATGATCTGGATCTGACGAGCGAGCTCCAGCCTCATTCTCGACGACCATTTTTTCCTCGTTGGCAAGCTCAACGTTGCCAGCATCTCCATCAACCACACGCAGGCTGTGGCGAATATTTTCCCTGTTTGAAGTTGGGTTTGTTGCTGCAGTCGGTTCATCTGGAACACCAAGTTTGCGCAAACGCCAGGTTAAGACAGCCTCGTTTGTCAACTGTCCGCGCAGGACAAGCTGCACACTCTGCAGAGGCCCCGAAAGTTCAGCCAGGAAAACGCTTTCCTCCAGATTGACCTCACCATCTGCTGTCGAGAACTCCCATGTCTCCTCGTTCGCCAGGCGGATCTCGACGATTCCAGCTTCAGCTCCTCTGCGAACACGCGATCGCGGGTGAAGATGGAAACGGACGGCGTAAGATTGAACTTCCTTGCCGCGCCCCGCGAACATGCGCCCACCACCTGAAAGCTTGTCCGTGCCTTCGACAACATGACCGTTGGCGCTTGTCTGAATAATACGTTCGTGCCGCATGCCGAAACGAGAGAGATATCCGTCATGCCACGCGCTTACCGTCATGCCACCATCTGCATCGTCTCGAACGATGCGCTCGACACGTTCCGGTCCCTCGATCGGAATGCCGCCCAATCGCACTTCCTCTTCTGGTTCTCGCATAAGAACGGAGGAGGATGCATCGTTGAGCACCAGTGTTGAATGAGCGGCGGTGCCGCGCGCCAATGGTCCCCAGTCCGCGTCGGCAGGTCCGGGTGCGCCACAGTTCACGATAACAGGCGCGGTGCCGGAACTCATCTCGAACGACAGGCAACCGGCGTGTGCACGAATGCTCGTGTCATGGGGAGGTGGTACACCGACATCCATCAGGATGATGACCGCACCGCGTTTCAGCCGTGCGTATCCAGAATAGCGCGCTTCAATAATCGGTGGATTTTGTACATCACGATAAGCAAGCACGGTCGCAACACGATCAGGCCATGTTGGACCAACGCCATTGAACCGGGCCAGTAGACCATCTCCCAGCCGCATGTGATCAATAAACCGCAGCGCGCGTTGCAGGGCATGGGTCAATTGTTCGGGGGTCGGCATTTCGCGTGCCGTGAAACATCGATCAAGTGGCAGGAGGTCTAGAATAATCTCTACGATCGAAGTCGTTTCCCGCGATACAGAACTTCCATCAGGCAGAATTTGTCGTTTCAGTTCATCGCTAAATGCAGGTTCATAATCTGCAAGTAGGCTTTCTTGATCTGCGATACAAAGTCCGCCGTACATGATCGCCGTAAGAATAAAGAGGCGCCTCATGCCTTCTGGCTCGGTCGCATAAGCCCGGGTCAAGTAGCGCAGATGGGTGTTTGCAGTTGCGACATATGCATCGTGAAACCGGGCATCACTGCCATTCAGAACAAAACCTGCACCGCAGAGAAGGGAAATCAATCGACGAGCTGCAATTTCCGGGGACCAGCCAACACCTGTCTGGCGTCGGTATTTCTTCAGCCACTCTGAAACCCAGTCTTCGGCGATCTGCCGCGCTTCGGGCGTTTCCGCTGCGCGCAGGTGACGAAGCCATCCAAATCCATGCAACGCATCGTGCCACGCAGGCTGTGGTGCCTTGAGTGCAAAAGGAGAACCACCGGCGTAAGGCACTGCGGCACCGGCCAATCCAAGCGTTCCCGCCTGGAGTTCCGTGGTGAAACTGGGGTCTACGGTGCGTAACGCCTGCGGCACGATCAGCAATCGGTCGCCCGGCTCACCTCCGATCCGCCATCGCGTGAGTGGTGAGCGCAGGGACATGTCATGCACGGCACGGCGAACGCGCCGACCGAGGCTCATCGCCCTGTCTGGCGAACCTGTCCCAATCTCAGCCAATAGTGTGTCCTGTCTGGAGGCTGCATCTCGTATGACTATGCGTTAGCTGTCACACTCACGATGCGCAACCGATGACGGCCAAAGGGTGGCAATGCTGTGCATTTCTACGCTTGCGCACCCAGCGGCGGCTCCACACGTTGAAGAACGGCGGCGAAAAATCCGTCAAGTCCGGTGCTGCTACTGGCGTGCGCTTCCGGTGCAGCGAGTGGAACCTCATGACAAGGCAGCGTGCGCAGAAATCCGTTGTTCGTGATCCATTCGCAGGGAACTCCAATGGCATCGGCGTCGATGGGTAGGGCAACAAAATCCGGATGCGCGTTCAGGAATGTCGACACCTGCTCGACGCCTTCTTCCGGCTCAAGCGAACACGTGCAGAAAACCAGCTTCCCACCGGTGACAACATGGCGTGCAGCCGACTTGAGCATCAATGTTTGCTGCACTGCCAGTTCTGCGATGTCATGCGCAGACTTCAGGAGTGGTATATCGGGATGACGGCGGATGGTGCCTGTTGCAGAACATGGCGCATCGAGCAGAACAGCGTCAAAGGTCTCGTTCGTGTTCCAGGCAATTGCGTCGTCTACCACCAGCTTGGCGCTCAAACCCAAACGCTCAAGATTGGCCTCCACGCGCCTCATACGTGCTGCAGAACTATCCAGTGCGGTAACGGTCGCGCCCGCTGCAGAAAGTTGCGCCGTCTTGCCTCCGGGGGCCGCGCAAAGATCTAGAACCCGCATGCCAGGTTGCACATCGAGCAGCCGTGCCGGCAGGGCTGCAGCAGCATCCTGAACCCACCACACCCCCTCGTCATATCCGGGCAGCGCATCTACACGCCCGGCATTGGCCAGACGGATGGATCCTGTTGAGAGAGCCGCGCCGTCCAGAGCATCGGGCAACTCGGCCATCCGAATTTTGAGCGTCAGGTCCAGAGCCGGTTCGTCCTGATGCGCGCTGGCGATCGCCAGCGCCGTCTCGACACCATAGGCGTCCGTCCACCGGTCCAGCATCCAGGTCGGCGTATTGAGTAGTGCCGCATTCTGGTTCTGGACAATCGCAGTCCCACCTTCGGCAACACGCCGAAGGACCGCATTCGTGAGTCCTGAGAAATGCTGTGATTTCCTGTGACCCTTGATGACGCGCACAGCAGTATCGATCACCGCGTGTGCCGGAGTATCCAGAAACAGCATTTGAGTGACGGCGGTTTGTAGTGTGGCCCGAGCAAACGGCGCACGATGATCGATCGGCTTGCTGAGGAATTTTGCGAGAATATCATCCACTTGGCCAAGTCGACGCAGTGTCGTGACAGCAATCAAACGCGCGAAAGCAATATCTCGACCGTCAAGATTTGATAGATCCTGACCGAGATTGGCCGCGAGTGCATCATCGAATGTCTGACGGTCATTGACAACAGATTGGACAATCCGTGCGGCCGCACGCCGAACCAGGAGCGCTGGAGGCATTTTCGAAGGGGCCGTTGAAACGGTTTTCCCTCCACCCTTCTGGCGTTTGCCGCGTGGTTTACCCGGCCGGGATCGCGGCGAACGGTCGCTCAACCCCAGGGTCCCCGGCTGTTGTCAGGACTTGAAGGTTGCCTCGTATTTTCATCCCACGGACCTGCTGCGGACTGTGATTGAGAGTAATAGCGTTGTTGCGTTTCAGGGTTGGCATCATGCGAATGCCATTCCTGGTCCAGCGCAATTAACGCATCGATCCGGCTCTGTGCTGGTGGATGCGTCGAGAACAAGCTCGCCATCCCGCCGCCAGATAGCGGGTTCATGATGAACATGTGGGCGCTTCCCGGGGACGCTTCTGCTGTTTCATTGGGAATTTGTCCTGCGCCCTGGGAAATTTTTTCCAGTGCAGACGCAAGCCACATTGGTCGGTTGCAGATCTCAGCGCCTATGCGGTCCGCTTCATATTCCCGCGAGCGGCTGATGGCCATTTGAACCACCATCGCTGCCATCGGCGCAAGGAACGCGACGGCCAACGCCAGGATCCGGTTCTGCCCGTTGCCGCGTCCACCAAACCAAAGCCCGTAGTTCGCAAGCATGGAGATGGCGCCCGCAATTGTTGCGGCCATGGTCATGATCAGCGTGTCACGATTTTTCACATGCGCCAGTTCGTGGGCCATAACGGCTGCAACTTCTTCCTTCGTCAGAATATCAAGCAGTCCCGTAGTCGCCGCCACAGCCGCATTTTCCGGATTGCGCCCGGTCGCAAACGCATTGGGTTGCGGATTGTCCATGATGTAGACCGCAGGCATTGGCATGTCGGCGTTCTCCACGAGCTGGCGCACGATGCTGTAATATTCTGGTGCGCTCGCCTCATCCACAGGTATGGCGTTATGCATCCGCAGCACCATCTTGTCAGATTTCCAATAGCTGAAGACATTCGTCGCAACCGCGACACCGAATGCGATCAGCATCCCCATCTCGCCACCAATGACGAAACCAACAGCCATAAAAAGTGCTGTCATGATTGCGAGCAGGAGCCCGGTTTTGAAATAGTTCATGGGTGAGTCATTCCGCTTGCCGTTCTGTGCCGTATATAGGGAGGCAATGCATGCGTTACCACCGACAAGATGAGAACGGCGCCATGACGTCCCCGGAAAATGAAGTTCATACCGTAAGTGCATCCGAGCGGGAAAAGCGCATCACGGAAGCAGCGGAACGTGCGCTGAACGAAGCCGCTGAACGCCGTAAGATAGAAGAACAAAGGTCAAAATCACACCCCGTCGAAAAAGGCGGGCAGGACGGACCAGATCCAGCACGATATGGCGATTGGGAGAAAGACGGAATCATATCGGACTTTTGAGCTCTCATAAATTGTATTGACACCTTAAAGTTGCATTTCTTATAAACCGGCATGTTCCTGATCTATAAAATATTGTCGCGCAGAGTCTGGTGGGTGTGGACCAGGTCCATACAATTCGCTCTTGTTTTAGCCAGCACTTTCAGCTTCGGCCCGGCCCTCGCAGGTGACTCCGGCTCGGCCAAGCGCATAGCGGGTCCCATAGAGGCACGCGTGATGCGTGTGATTGACGGTGACACGATAGCCGTGCGCGCAATGATCTGGCCCGGGCAACACATCAACGTTTCAGTCAGGTTGGCCGGGATTGATGCGCCCGAGTTACGGAGCAAGTGCCGTGATCAGCGTAATCGCGCTTGGCGTGCCCGCAATCACCTTCACAGCATGATCGCAGGCACCACCGTGACCCTGCACGACATTCGTCATGGTAAATATGCTGGCCGCGTGGTCGCGGAGGTTCAGACACAGGAGGGTGTCGGCGTATCTGTTGAGCTCCTGAAAGCCGGTCTGGCATCGCCATCGAAAAGAGGGCGCCGCATTTCAAGACTCAGGAAAGAAGTGGCGTGCGCGTCACGTCCTTCCCGAACGGCGTGGGCAACCCGTCCTTAACGTCTCGTCAACTATTGCCTTGCGAATGCCCCTAAATCCGGCCACGTAGCGCTGTTTGAGCATCGTCCTTGCATTGCTCCCTCCAAACCTGTTCTGGATCTGGAGGACTATACCATGCGTTTGATTGCGCAAGGCCTGCAACGCTTCAAGTCGGATGATAACGGCACTATCGCTGTAATCTTCGGATTAATAGCGGTTGTATTCGTAGCATTTGGTGGAATTTCCATCGACCTCGCACGAACTTATGGAGCGAGTTCACGAGCTGGGGCTGGATTGGACGCCGCAATTCTCGCAGCAGGTGACGCACGCAATCGTTACGGATTGAACGACACTGAGCTTGCCGAATTGGCCGAAAAACACTTCCTGGGTAATATTCAGGGGGCTGGAAACCGGATCAATGAATACTCCAACTTTAATTTGTCCATCAGCAACGGCGGCGACACCTTCACGGCGACGGTTGATGTGAAAGTCCCGATGAACTTTGCGGGACTGGTCAGTCTTGATGAAGTCAGCTTCACGGCAACATCGAGCGCCACCTTCGACCAGCTTGATCTTGAGCTCGGTCTGATGCTCGATGTAACGGGGTCGATGAATGAAAATGTTCCTGGCAGCGCTGGAAGTAAGCTACAGGCCCTGAAACGTGCTGTTTCGCAGGACCTGCTCGACACACTCCTGCCAAATGGCGACAATCCGAAAATTCGCGTTGGCTATGCGCCCTATTCGGCAGCCGTGAATGTCGGCCCCCTGGCGGCGGTAGTGCGCGATCCGTCCGCAGCATTTTCCGACAATTGCGTCGTGGAACGCGACAACAATATGAGTGGTGAAGTTGCACCGGATGGACGCGATTACTTCCGTACGATCAACGAAGCCAACACCACACTGACACGGGATCGCCATAACGATGGGCGTTACGAGTTTTACCGTTGCCCGAACGCTCAGGTCCAACCTTTGACGTCAGACAAGGCCGAGCTCGTCAACACAATCAACAGCTACCGTGCAGGCGGCTATACGGCAGGGCATTTGGGCATCGCATGGGCCTGGTATCTGGTGTCGCCGGAGTGGGCATCGATCTGGGGAAATGAAAGCAGACCAAAACCTTACGGCACACCCAAGCTTATCAAGGCAGTCGTCCTCCTCACGGATGGTCAGTTCAACACAGCCTATGACGGTAGCGATTACAACACAGATGCGACACCGGTTTCCTACACCCGTGCTGCTGAGCTGTGTAACAACATTCAAAATCGCGATGTTGTCGTCTACTCGATTGGCTTTGCCATCCCGGCGGGATCTCAAGCTGCCAATGCGTTGAAGGGATGCGCCAGTCGAAATCCGGAATCTGGGCGCAAACTCTTCTTTGCAGCGGCGAATGAAACGGATTTGCGCAACGCCTTTCAGGAGATTGCACAAAGCCTGACGAACCTGCGCCTCACGCAGTAGAGTTTCAGGCGCAAATCGAAAACTGGCCGCCGCAGGCAACTGCGGCGGTTTTCGTTTGTACAAAATGCCGTTCGCAAGAGCGTCATGAAATTGCTAGCCTGCATCGACGGATGGCGCAGCAGCAGGAAATTCCTTGAGCAAGAACCGTAAACGCCGTCGGGGTATCCCGTTCGTCCCCAACACGCTCAAACTGCTGTTGCTGGTATTTCTGGTCTTCGGTGCCATTGTCATTTTTCGCCACGGTTACATCCCGGCCCGGTACTCCCCGTTTGCAACCGTCAGTTTGAGCGATCCCGGTGGCATCTTTCTCGATTGGCAGATCGCACAACTTGCCAATGACAAGCATACGTGTCGTCGGGTCCTCCGTAAGCCGCACATTGTTGCAAGCCCGGCCCCGGACCACGGTCAATTTCCGGGATGTGGTCGCTATAACGCCTTCCGCGTCTTGCAGGCAGGCGGCACGTCGATGAAGCCGCCACGGGTGATGGAATGTCCTCTGGCTGCGGCGCTTGCATTGTGGCTACAGCACGCCGTTCAACCTGCGGCTGATGAGCATTTTGGAATCAACGTGACATCGGTGCGGAATGTCGGTGTTTACAATTGCCGCAATATACGCAGCGGGCTCGGTAAAATATTTGCAATCCGCTCCGAGCACGGGCGCAGCAATGCAATCGATATTGCTTCATTTCGCCTTGCAAACGGCCGCACCATAAGCGTCTTGCGAGATTGGTCAAAGCGCAACGAGACTGAAGGAAAATTTCTCCGCGCGATTCATGCAGCAGCGTGTAACTACTTCCGGGTAACGCTCGGGCCAGAAGCCAATGAAGCCCACCGCGATCACTTTCATCTCGACCGTGGCCCGTTGCGCAGTTGTCGGTAATCAAGAGAATTTTTGTCCCAAACTGCAACGTTTTACCATCTCGCGTTGACGGTAAACCAATTCGGTTCACATGAGCCTATCCAAAGTAGCACTTTTGAAACCACGCTCATGGACAAATATTATCTGCATGAGCAATTCCGCTATAGGCGAAGATTCGACATGAGTATTGTTTCCAGATTCCGTAGCGATGAACGTGGCTCGATTGCCATGATTTTCGGTTTGGTTGTGATCGTTCTTGCCCTGTTTTCCGGCATCGCCGTCGATGTGAGTCGGGCTTACGGGGTGTCATCTTTTGTTTCGTCTGCGCTCGACAGCACGGCCCTAGCAACCGCTCGTGAATTGCAGCTCCGCGACATGTCGGATACCGAAGTGCAGCAGTTCGCACAAACCCGCTACACGGCTTTGTTGAGCAATCGCGATGGGAGTGGTGTCCGTTTTGAACCGCTCAATATTTCTGTAAACCGCGCAGATGAAACCGTGACCATAACAGCAGCATCGGTTGTGCCGACTTATTTTGCAGGTCTTGCAGGGCAGGATACTCTTGACGTTAATGAAAGTACGACGGTCAGTTATAACGTGCGTGTTGTTGAGTTGGCCATGGTACTGGATATCACCGGCTCGATGAATGGAAACAAGATTTCAGCCCTCAAGACAGCAGCAACCGAGCTTGTCGAGGAGATGATCCCGAACTACCCGCGAACCAAGTCAAACCGGATTGCGCTGGCGCCCTATGCTGCAGCGGTAAATCTTGGCAGCTTGAGCGATCGTGTAACAGAACCGGGCAACGATAGTGCAGACGGTTGTGTTGTGGGACGCGACGGCCTCGATGCGACGGCAGAAGTTGCTCCTGGCTCAGGTGCGTGGCTCACGGCGATGGTGGCGGGCAGCCCATTGCCCGATATTGATCCAACTGGCGGTTCGCAGGTTGACGGTTACAGCTGCCCGACAGCACAGGTGTTGCCTCTGTCCAAGAATAAAGGGGAATTGCTGAACCGTATTCAGAACTTTGCGGCAGCGGGTTGGACTGCAGGACATCTTGGTACGGCGTGGGGTTGGTATCTGGTGTCGCCGGCTTGGAAATCGATCTTCGACGCGAGCTCTGAACCAAAGCCCTACACAGATGAAGACACGATCAAGGCCGTTCTGTTAATGACCGATGGAAGGTTTAATACCCGTTTCATCGGAAGCGAAGGCGATACGTCGGACGAACAGGCCCGCGCACTTTGCGACAACATGAAAGCCAGGAACATCGCTGTGTTCGCCGTGGCGTTTGAAGCGCCATCCGCAGCAGAAGAGACGTTACGTCATTGCGCAACATCGGACGACAACTACTTCTCGGCCGAAAGCAGTTCTGAATTGACTGCGGCGTTCAAGGAAATTGCTGGTCAATTGACGAGTTTGCGCCTGACGCACTGATCCTGATGCAGGGTGAAGCCGGACCCAGAGAAAAAAGGTGTTAGGCCACGGATCTGATTTTTATCCGTGGCCCAGCAACAGCACTTACCGATTCTGGCGGTTTTCGATCAGGTCATCCACAACGGCAGGTTCCGCCAGTGTTGACGTGTCGCCAAGGTTGGAAAAATCATCCTCTGCAATCTTGCGCAGAATACGCCGCATGATCTTCCCGGATCGCGTCTTCGGTAACCCTGGCGCGAACTGAATAAGATCAGGTGAGGCGATTGGTCCAATTTCGGTCCGAACCCAGTCGCGAAGCTCCTTCTTGAGGTCATCACCACCAGTTTCATCGGCCATCAAGGATACGTAGCAATAGATGCCCTGCCCTTTGATGTCGTGCGGATAACCCACCACGGCGGCTTCTGACACCTTCGGGTGCGCTACGAGCGCAGATTCCACTTCTGCCGTCCCCATGCGATGTCCGGAGACGTTGATCACATCGTCCACACGCCCCGTGATCCAGTAATATCCATCCTCGTCGCGCTTGCATCCGTCGCCAGTGAAATATTGTCCCTTGTACGTTGCGAAGTAGGTTTGCACAAAACGATCATGGTCGCCGTATACACTTCGCATCTGTCCAGGCCATGAATCGAGGATCACGAGGTTGCCGTCTACAGCGCCTTCAAGAATGGTTCCATCCGCATCGACCAATGCGGGTTGAATTCCGAAGAATGGCCGTGTTGCCGAACCGGGTTTCAGTTTCGTTGCACCTGGCAACGGCGTAATTGCAATGCCGCCGGTTTCAGTTTGCCACCACGTGTCGACAATTGGGCAACGTTTTTCACCCACCACATTGTAATACCAGTCCCAGGCTTCCGGGTTGATAGGTTCGCCCACGGAACCAAGCAGACGAAGAGACGATCGGTCGGTCCGCTTCACGAAATCATCACCGGCTCCCATCAAGGCGCGGATCGCAGTTGGCGCCGTGTAGAAGATGTTCACATCCCACTTGTCGCAAACATGCCAGAAGCGCGATGCGGTCGGATAGTTCGGCACGCCTTCGAACATAAGCGTGGTGGCGCCGTTCGCGAGCGGACCATAAACGATGTAACTGTGCCCGGTGACCCACCCAACATCGGCCGTGCACCAGTAAATATCGCCGTCATGGTAGTCGAACACGTACTGATGCGTCATCGCTGCATAAACGAGATAGCCGCCCGTCGTGTGCAGTACGCCCTTCGGTTGACCCGTCGAGCCAGACGTGTAGAGGATAAAAAGGGGATCTTCCGCATTCATGGGTTCTGGAGGACAATCGTCTGTCGCCTTCACCAGTTCTTCATGCAACCAGATATCACGTGACGGGTCCCAGTTGATGTCACCACCCGTACGGCGCACCACAAGGCATTTCACGTCTCCACCGGCCTTTGCGATCGCCGCATCGGCATTCGTCTTCAGTGGAATCGACTTGCCGCCCCGGATGCCTTCATCGGCGGTAATCAGGAACTGTGAATCGCAATCTGTAATGCGTCCCGCCAGCGCGTCTGGAGAAAAACCGCCAAACACGATAGAATGAACCGCGCCGATCCGTGCACAGGCCAGCATGGCATAAGCGGCTTCCGGGATCATTGGCAGGTACAGCGTAACCCGGTCGCCCTTTTTGACACCGTTCGATTTGAGAACGTTCGCGAACTTTGAGACGCGCTCGAGAAGCTGCTTGTAGGTAATCTTCTCGTCCTGGGTCGGATCGTCCCCTTCCCAGATAATGGCAACCTGATCGCCGCGCGTTGGAACATGCCGGTCCACGCAGTTGGCGCAGACATTGAGAACGCCGTCTTCATACCATTTGATCGACACGTTGTCGTAGTCGTATGAGGTGTTCTTGACCGTCGTGTAGGGTGTCATCCAGTCGAGCCGTTTGCCCTGCTCGCCCCAGAAACCCTGAGGATCCTTGACGCTCTCCTCGTACATCTCGAGGTATTTTGCGTCGTCCGCCCAGGCGCGACTGGCCCACTCGGCTGGCACATCATAAACAACTTCATCGGCCATGGCGTTTCCTCCCGCACATCTTGTTTTGTTGGCGGCACATTATGGCGCACCGCCCGCGCCAGCAAGCGCCCCGTTCGTCTAAGTCGCGATCTTGAGAGCAGCGCGCCCCGATTTTAGGTCGTGCGTCAGTTTGGCAATTCCTGCGGAAACTCCGATGTCAGCGCAGAAATGGACTTCAGGTCATCCAGCCAGTCGGGATCGATATCATGGCGATTGGTGATCGCGATCGTATCCACATGGGTGGCATATCCGTATTCGCCAAGGTGTGCCTCGATGACCAGATGCGCCAGAAAATCGAACAGCTCAAGATCCGCAGTCACGTCCTGGTCTACGACCAGAAGAATATCGGTTTCGCCGTCTTCCCGCGCCAGCAGGTATTCAACATCGCCAAAATCCAGAGTGATGCCGTTGGCCTGAACGCCGCCCGTGTTGTGCGCTTGTTTGAGCGGTACAAAGCGCCAGGCTGGCAACTTCGGAGCGGCGGCCACAAGGCTGAAGACCCGCGGGAACACGGCAGTATCGGCTTCCGCCGTGAAAACCAGTTCGATAACCCCATCTGGCGCCATTCCACCAAAGGGATGGATACGCTTGTCGAATGTATGCATGGCTTTGGCCAATTTGGTCATCAGTACGTTGGCCGTCTCTATACCCTGATCAAGTTCGACCTGAGGTGCTTTGATGGAAAGTGAGCTGAGTGTCTCGAACCCCGCACGAATGTCCGGTTCCGCCGTTTCGAACCATGTCCAGAAGACGTCTGGCGATGCAGTCCCCGGCTTGGTCATGTAATGCAGATCTCCGTATCCGGGTTGAGAAAGGGGCTGTGGTTCGCAAGCCGGGCAGTCCGGCACTCCGATAGCAAGTCTTTGGATCAACAGCACGCCAAGACAGTGCTCGCAATCAATAATGGTCACTTTTGTTGGTTAAACAGACCCCAAATGTCTGATGATATCGGTCGATACCGGGGTCATCATCAGTTGCAGGACAAATCACACGAGGATCGCAAACTGGGTGACCTCTTGTTCTCTTGTCGCCTTTCGTTGTGCCTCATCGGTCCCCCACGCGCGGATCGGGGTACATCTTCGCCCAGTACAGCGCCAGATCATCGCGTCGACAGATCCAGACACGCTCATGTTTCTGCATGTAGTCGAGGATCCGGTGCAGTGCGCCCACACGCCCGGGTCGGCCCAACAGTCGAGCATGCAAACCGACCGTCATCATCTTTGGGTGCGTCGTCCCTTCCGCGTATAGCACGTCGAAGGAGTCTTTCAGATAGGTGAAAAACTCGTCCGCGACCTGATAGCTGCGTTCCCCGCGCCCGAACCGCGAGTCGTTCGTGTCGAGTGAGTAGGGCACCAGCAAAAGGCCCGGATAATCCGGCGACCAGTACGGCAGGTCGTCATTGTAGCAGTCGGAATCGTAGAGAAATGACCCGGCCTCGACGACCAGCCTGCGCGTATTCATGGACGGCAGTCCGGCGTAATAACCGAGTGGGTCTTTTCCGGTCAGATCTTTCACCTGTGCGATGCTGCAGGCGATGAAGGCGCGCTCGTCCTCTTCGCTCAGCGTATCGAAATCAATCCAGCGCCAACCGTGCGGCTGAAGATCGAACCCGGCATCGATCATGGCCTTGAGTGCAACCGGATTTCGTTCTCCCGCAAGGCCGACCAGATTGACGGTTGCCTGTAACCCGCGATCCGTGAATGCCCGCATCAGCCGCCAGTATCCGACTCGTGAACCGTACTCATAGCTTTGCTCGATATTCAGGTCCCGGGCTCCGATCCGACTCTCGACCGCTACGTCCGACAGGCGATCTTCCGAACGGTCGTCGCCCTCCAGCACGCAGCGTTCGCCACCTTCCTCGTAGTTGATGCAGAAATTCACTGCGATCCGCGCATCGTTCGGCCATGCGACAGCAGGCGGTTCACCGGCATGGCCAATGAAGTCTCGCGAAGGGGTGAGTGGAACGTCTGTCATATGTACACCTAGAATGCCTCGCCACCGGTCTCTCGTATATCATCCGGGAAATCCCGGTAGAGCGCAAACGTGACGGTGTCGATCATGTGGTTCACACCATGATGCTTGGCCTCCACGTCGCCGGTGCGTGTCGCCACATGCCCGAACGCTTGATCCAGTTGTGCGAGTCCGTCAAACTCCATGATCAGGTGCCAGTCGCCCATCTCTTTTGGCCCAAGCCCGAGCTTGCGCCGCAGCAACCGCCAGTTCTCGATATCGCCACGTCCCTTGAGATATCCCATGTAATCGTTGAGGCCCGCGACGAAATCCATGTCGTGAACACCCGGTTTAAGCGTGAAGAAGGCCTGGTAGATGTTCATCGTCAATCTCCCAATATTCATATGTTAGGTCACAAAAGCCAAACATGACCAAACGAACCTATACGCGAGTCCACATCCGACCCTGGCGCACTATAGCAATGTTAGGCCATGTTTGGTCATACCCACCGAACAACCTCATAAACGTCAACTTGCATTTCATAACAATGTTTGCTCAACTTAGGTCCAACGCTACAAACATGACCGAACATCCCTATAATGGATCACGAAGACAACCCCTACAATCCTGGCGCCGGGGCTCGGCCGCCAGAACTGGCGGGTCGCGAAGGGGTCGTCAAGAAAGCCCAACTCACCATCAAGCGCACGTTGTCGGGCAAGGCGCCGAAGAGCCTGATGCTGCTTGGTTTGCGAGGCGTCGGCAAGACCGTCCTGCTGAACGAAATCGAGCAGATCGCGGAAAACCTGAAATGCCAGACCGTGCTGTTCGAGGTGGACGGCGACCGCTCGTTGGCCGAACAACTCACGCCGCAACTGCACCACGTCCTCCTCAAGCTGAGCCGCATCCAGCACGCCGGCCACAGCCTGAAACGCGCCATGGGTCTGCTGCAGGGGTTCGCCAGCAAGTTCAAAATCAAGTACGGCGACGCGGAATTTGCTGTTGCAGAGCCGGTGACCGGTGATCTCATCATTGACCTCACGGAAATCTTCATGGCCGTCGGGCAGGCCGCCGCCGCCCGCAAAACCGCCGTTGTAATCTGCGTCGACGAAGTGCACACCCTGAACAAGACCGACCTTGGCGCGCTCATCATGGCACTGCACCGCATGTCGCAACGCCAGTTGCCGGTGCTGCTGTTCGGTGCAGGTTTGCCGCAACTGGCCAAACTCGCAGGCGACGCCAAATCCTACGCCGAACGCCTGTTCGACTACCCGGCCGTCACGCGGCTCAATGCCAAGGATGCGGAACGCGCACTCACCGCACCGGTCAAGGCGCTCAAGGTGAAATACAATCAGGATGCTATCCGCCACATCATCAAGGCGACGGACGGCTATCCGTTCTTCATCCAACTTTGGGGTTCGGAAGCCTGGGACGTCGCGCCGAAATCACCCATCCGACTGGCCGACGCAAAAAAGGCAAGCGTCAATGCGATCCGCATTCTTGACGAAGGCACGTTCAACCTGCGCTTCGAACGCCTCACGCAACGCCAACGTCAGTACGCCCGCGCACTCGCCGAATTCGGCGCCGAACCCGCCCGCTCCGGTGAAGTTGCCAAACTCCTCGGCATGACCGTCAATGAAGCCGCTCCCGTCCGCGACGAACTCATCAAGAAAGGCATGATGTATTCCCCCGAACGCGGCCTCGTCTCCTTCACCATGCCCCTGTTCGACGATTTCCTCCGCCGCAAGCTGCCGAAGTGGAAAGGAAAGAAGGCGGTGGGGAAAGAGGTGAAGAAATGAATTGACGATTCTACTCCCGAATCTATGTCAGGAATCACCTTGGGGGCAGACATGCAATGCTCAGATCAGTGTCTGCAGGCTGGTTTTAAACGAGCTGGGATTGATGAGCGCTGAAAGTGCTTGAGCCATTGTGGGCGGCAGCAATGGCGTCGAGCGTGCATCGGCGACGATGTCGACGAGTTAGAAAGCGGACGAAGCGCCACATCAAACCAGAATGAAATTGTCGATGATTTCTGGCGTCGTGTTGGTGTTCTGAAGCAGCGCGAGCAGAACGTTGTCATTGCCATCGCCAGCACCCGTTGCGTCGACATAGACGGCGGTATCCGATCCGGTCTGGAGAACAGTCAGATAGCCCGCGTTCTGTGCGGATTGTGTTGTCAGACTAGATCCACCGAAGAACGTATCGAACAGTGCACGCAGATCCAGCACGTCGACATCTGCCATCGTGAAGTCCGTAATAATGTCGCCGGCTTCTGATATGTTGGTGTAGTTGAACAGATCATCACCCGCCCCGCCGGTAATGATATCTGCACCATCACCACCTGCGATGTTGTCGCGACCACCGCCGCCAAAAATGCGATCGTTGCCAGCGCGACCAAGGATCACGTCGTTTCCACCGAAGGTTTCGATTCTGTTGGCGGAGTCATTGCCGAGCATCAGGTTTTTGATGTCGTTCGCTACGCCATCGTTTCCATATCCGTCAATCGGGTTTGTTGCACCGCCCTTCATGATCAGAATTTCGACATGGTCCGGAAGGGTGTATGTAACGGCGGTGCGCAGGATATCGAACTCGCCGCCATTAAAATCCTCTTCGACAACGTCGCCAGCGACATCAACATGATAGCCATCAGAGCCCGTGCCGCCGCGCATGATGTCGACACCATTTTGTCCGTCGAGTGAGTCATTGCCACCATTGCCGATCAACAGATCGCCACCGTTACCACCTGCAATTCCGTTCCCGGCACTGTTCCCGCGAATGATGTTTGCCAGACCGTTCCCCTGCCCGTCGATGGCCCCGGTTCCAGTCATCGTCATGTATTCGACATCGGACGACAACGTGTAGCTGACAGAATTGAAAACGATATCCGTCCCTTCACCATTGAGTTCAAAGACGCGATCGCCGAGATCGTCGAGTACGAAGGTGTCGTCGCCTGTGCCGCCAAACAGGTCATCCGCACCGGTACCGCCGTTCAGAACGTCGTTGCTGGCACCGCCGCGCAGGACGTCATCGCCTTCCGCACCTTGCAGGTTGTTC
>CALHAX010000006.1 GCA_937931785.1 uncultured Hyphomicrobiaceae bacterium
ACAAATCTTTTTCAAAGAATGGGATTGGAGACGAGACAAACCCAAGCGTCTCGTGATGGAGGCGTAGATTGTGTTGCTTTTGATCAACGGCCAATATTAGGAGGGAAGGTAGTCATTCAAGCGAAGAGATACAAGAACACAGTTGGCGTAAGTGCAGTACGAGATCTTTTTGGAACACTGCAGAATGAAGGTGCTTCCAAAGGGATTCTTGTCACAACGAGTGGCTACGGAAAAGCGGCCTATGAGTTCGCTCAAGGCAAACCAATTGAGTTAATTTCAGGTAGCCATTTGATTCATATGTTAAAGGAACATGCTGGTGTTGATGTGAGAATAATTATGCCGGACGGCTAGCTTCGTCCTCCCAACATGACCTTCGCGTCCGACAGTCCCGTGGGTCCTCGCCTCCGCGAGGATGACGAATGTGGGTGTGGTGGCGCAGTCGTTCCTTCTCCCCCGTTTTTTCTGGGAGAAGGTGCTCGAGAGGTCGCAGTAGAAACACGACACCCACCTTAATCCCGATACGGCATCTGAATATCTCTCCCCCAGACATTTGAACTCTTTACGCGCCGCCTTGCTCGCGTCCGTCGATATCTTCGGGGTCGTTTGAAACGTCTAGGGCGCAGGCGATGTTTCGACACGTGCTTAGCAGTCGGAAGCAACGGAAGAGCAACATGATCCCAGACGTCTGGATGAACGTCTGTGGGTGCGTGTTCAGTTCCGGGTTCCGGTTGAACGAACATATCTGCAGCGGCGATCGGCTTGGTGGTTCGGATATCGGCAGCCATGACGGTCGTTTCGGTGTGACTGTCCGCGTCTCGGTGAAGAATCATCGTTACGCCCACCACGCCGAGCAGCAGAACGCAAACAGCAATGGCCGCTCCGACGAAGCCATGCTTCCTTCTGGACAACTGCGGTGCTCCGGGTGCCACAACGCGCACGACAGGTGCCGGAAGCGCGTTCACAATACGTCGGACGGTCGTCTCGGCGTGGCTCCGTGATGGAAACGTTTGCGCAACCCGTTCGCCATCAACATAGGCGCACCACCGTCGCTCCATCTCAAGCACCATCACCTGCACGTCCCGCGCCTCATGCGGATGTGGCATGCTCGCATGGAAGAGGCCAAATGTGTCTTCGGAGAAGTGTGGGGGCACAGGGTCGCTCTGGTTGCATACGGGATCTATGTACGCATCAAACCCAACTGCCTTTTGATATATTCATTTTCACGAAAACAGAAATCACAATTAGATCACTATCTCGTAAAAAGCGATCCGTTGTATTTTTATCGCGGTTGAATTTGTACGTTCGTATGCGCGCAGATCGTGAACAGCCTGCTTGATTTGCAGTGCCCTTCGCGCTTCCTATGGAGGGATCAGTTTGCCCCACCCGTGAGCCTGCACCATGTCCGCCCTCCTCACCGCACCAATCACCAGTCCAGCTGCGTGGACCGCTGCGGACTTTGCCACTGACGAAAGCTGGATCCACCACCTCTCGCGGGAAGCCATCAACAGCATCGACACCGCTCTGATCAACCTGAGCGCGTCTGGAAAAACCTTCCCGCACTTTACGAAAGACGACTTTCCGATCGGGGCCTTCGCGCAAGATCTTGCACACCTGACGCACGATCTCGAAAATGGCAGGGGCTTCTTCCTGCTCCGTGGATTGCCCGTCGCAAAGTACAGTGATGACGACATCGCCTGCATCTACTACGGGCTCGGTTTGCATCTCGGCACACCGGTCGGGCAGAACCTGAAGGGTGATCTGATCGGAACAGTCATGAACGTCGGTGATCTGGAGGATAAAAACACACGCGTCTATGAAACCAATCTGTATCTGCCCTATCACACCGACCCGTCAGACGTGTTCTGCTTGCTGTGCCTGCGTCAGGCGCGCACCGGTGGCTTGAGCAGCCTCGTCAGTGCCGCTGCGATTTACAACGAAATCCTCGAACACCACCCCACGCACCTGGGGCTTTATTACCGCCCGTTCCACTATGCGCATCTCGGTAAGAACGAGCCAGGGCGGTCACCGATTTTCAGCTACCATGATGGGAAACTCAGTTGCCGTTATCTGCGCCAGTACATCGAGCTGGGGCACGACCTGAGAGAGCAACCGATCTCCACCGTCGAGCGCGAGGCATTGGATATATTCGATGCGGTCAGTCAGGCCGATCACATGCGCCTCGACATGATGCTGGAGCCCGGGGATATGCAGTTTGCAAACAACTATGCTGTGCTGCACTCACGCTCCGCATTTGAAGATTTCGAAGAGCAGGAGAAGCGCCGTAAATTGCTCCGCCTCTGGATCAAGATGCCGAACGCGCGCGCTCTTGCCCCGGAGTTCCCCGGTCGCAATGGTTTCCCGGTGCCTGCGAACCGCTATCCGCTTGTGTAACCTTTGTCCGGTCATGCGGTTGTCCGCATGCTGCACCACTGGTCACACACTCCAAAGACCGTCTGTAAAACGCTCTGACCGTTCCAATGCACTGGGTTCTGATGGAATCGACTGGCGTGTGATGCGTATCACACCCGGACAAGGTACGTTCGGGCATTCTCCATCTCAACAGAAACATACCATACACCACACAGATGGAGACAAAAAATGATCAAGACCCTCGGAGCCACAGCAATCGCATTCGCACTTCTTATTGGAGCTGCCGCCCATGCTGCCCACGCGGCGCCGACCTACGGGTTCTCGACGGCGGTTGATATGACAAACCCATTCCAGGCCGAAGATCGGTAGATCGCCAATGCGGACAGTTCGGCGTTTTGTTTTCTGCAAAAGATCTGAGTTTGGTTTGACATGCCATTCACGATGACATCGGACAGAGAATAAAGATTCCGGAAAATTGACGAACTTCACCAGGCGGGCGCAGGATGTACCTGCCTGGTGTGTGCTTTGGCAAGAGTTACTCTTCCAGAGGACGTACAACATAAGCCATGTTCATGGCAGTTTGCTTCTGACATAGATGAATTCTGGGGTGCGGGATGCGATCTTTCACCCCCACCTTCTCCACAGCTCTCGCGTCTAAACTTCTCCAAACTCCTGTGATGCTGCAATAGAAACAAATAAGAGTTTCTGTCGGAGGGATGCATGTCGCGCTTGCTCAAACCAATTGGAGAGAAGAAGGACGGTTTCAACAACATCGTGGCGGTGATGGTCGCGGTTGTTTCGGCCTGTCTTGCCGTTGCCAATATCAAGAACGGCAACATCGCTCAGTCCGCGCAGAATGAACAACGTGCCGCGGCGAGCTCCTGGAACCAGTATCAGGCCAAGCGCCTGAGGCAGTTCGCACTCGACATGCGTCTCCAGGATTACGCGGCACGCACCAGCGACGCATCATACATGCCGCCGCCTGCACTGGTCGAACTTGTTGAAAGATGGCGCGCCAAGGAGATTGTATACCGTGCCGAGTTGAAGGACCTCGCCACCCGGGCGCGGGCGCATGAAAAGCGCCAGAAGCTGTTGTCCCTGATGGACGACGACTTCGATGTGGCAGAGGCTCTGCTGACATTAACGCTTGCCCTGCTGGCCATTGCCGCACTGACCCGCAATCAGGCGATGCTCGGGCTCGGCATGTTCACGGGGGGAATCAGCATCTTCTTCGCGGTCGTTGCTTTCGGCGGCTGGTCCAGCATTCATCCATCGTGGGTTCTGGGCGTCTTGGGCGTTTGAACGGATCATCCAACACCCTTACAGCCGAATGTCCACCGTCGCCTCAGGTGCATCTGCGCCGCGCTCGAAAATCATACTGACAGCACGCTGCTGCGCCGCAGACATCCGTTGATACAACCCGTCGCGTTTATTTTCCGGGGCGTCTGCGATGTACAGTTGCGTCGTCAGTTCGCGCGTGTCGTGAAGAACCTTGAGATGGATATGTGGCGTACGTCCGGGATATGGCACCGGCTTGATCGTACGAAATGCGTACGTTCCATCTGGCCCGGTCACGACATGCCCAAAACCCTGGAACGCCGGATCACGCGCAGGTCCACCTCGATCAGAGGTATGGAGATAACGTCCGTTCACATCACACTGCCAGATTTCAACCCGCGCGCCATTCGCCGGTTTCCCGTCATGATCAAGCACACGTCCGTGGAGCACGATCACTTCGCCACCTGCCCGTTCGACGATACCCTGGATTTTCACAAGGTTGTTGTCAGCGTCGGCGAAC
This sequence comes from uncultured Hyphomicrobiaceae bacterium, assembly GCA_937931785.1. GTDB lineage: Bacteria > Pseudomonadota > Alphaproteobacteria > Rhizobiales > CALHAX01 > CALHAX01. Next base: position 4,169 of record CALHAX010000006.1, read on the forward strand.
CGCATATCGGGCCTTGGATAAAAAGGACCTTCTGTTGCCGTCGGGGTGCGTTGGACGGCAGCGAAGGTACGCGATGCAACCGCGGTAAAGGGCAGGGCAAGTAACGCTTTCAAGGTGGATCGGCGGGATGCTGTCATGGGATGTGTTCCTGAACAAGCGGTGGCGAAACGAACCGAACGATGATGTTGTCCGAAGATCTTGACATCATCACGTCCTCATCATGCCAGAACCCTGCACACACTCCCAGTCTGCCATCTGGTTCCGCGCCCACGTCATCTGACGCTTGGCGTAGTTGCGGGTGTCCTGTTGCGACTGGGCAATTGCGGCTTCCTTTGACGTTTCACCACGCAACATGGCGGCCAACGGACGAACGCCGAGTGCACCAAGCACCGGCACATCGTCGGGCAAGTCGCGCGCAACGAGCACCTCGACCTCTTCAATCGCTCCTTCATTCAGCATCGCCTCGAATCGTTGATCGCATCGACGGTAAAGTGTGTCGCGGTCCGGCAGGACGACGAGGCGTCTGCAAGACGCAGCATCAAGGAGGGGCGTGCCGGGAATGCGTTGCCATTCCAGAAGCGATCGTCCTGTTGCATCGATGACTTCGAGTGCCCGGGTCAAGCGTTGCCGGTCCGAGGGGCGCAAACGTGCGGCCATTTCGGGATCCCGCCGGACTAGTTCTGCGTGGAGTGTCGAACCACCTTGCGCCCCGATGTCGCGCCAAGCCGCACGAACATCATCAGGTATGGGTGGCACAGGGGATAATCCTTCCAGCAGTGCCTTGAAATACAAGCCCGTGCCGCCAACAATGACAGGCGTTTGTCCGGCAGTATGCACCGCCGGGATTGTGGCCTGAACATCCTCAAGCCATCGCGCAACAGAATATGTCTCCGCGCCGTCCACATGCCCATACATCACGTGTGGGACTTGCACCTCCTCATTCGCCGATGGGCGGGCGGAGAGGACACGCAAATCACCGTACACCTGCATCGAATCCGCATTGATAATAACGCCGTTGTGCGCCCGCGCCTCTGCCAGCGCCAACGCTGACTTGCCGCTTGCGGTCGGCCCTGCAATAAGAATTGCGCGCTGTTCAGGCGTGTGGAAACTGGACATGATGCAGTCCATAAGCTGCGTGCCTCACGCCAGCAACTCCGGAGTACGACATGCCGACACCTGTGAGCGCCAAACTCGCACACCGCGCCTGGGTGCCAGACGCTGCGGAGACCTTTGTGCAGAACATTGCCGCATCGCTTGGCGACACAGCTGCAACGGACGCGGAAGTCGAACGCCTTATTGGGTGGAACCGCGAGATCCACGAACATCAGTGCGTCAATTTGAATCCTGCAACCAACGCCATGAACCCGCGTGCAGAGGCGGCGATGGCGCGTGGGCTCGGGTCACGTCCCTCGCTTGGTTACCCCGGAGACAAGTATGAAATGGGCCTTGAGGCCATCGAGCGCATCGAGGTGATCGCGGCTGAACTGGCAGCGCGGGTCTTCGATGCGAAATACGTGGAAGTTCGATTGGCGTCCGGCGCGATGGCAAACCTTGCAGCCTTCATGGCGACCTGCAAACCGGGGGACGCGATTATCGCACAGTCGGCGGATATCGGCGGGCATGTGACACACCACAATGCAGGCGAGGCAGGGCTCTACGGCCTTGATATTCACGCCTCTCCGGTAAATGCCGAGGGGTATACCGTCGATCTTGCAGCGCTCCGTCAGATGGCACTGACGGTGCGTCCAAAATTGATTACCATTGGCGGGAGTATGAATTTGTTTCCGCATCCAATTGCGGACGTGAGAGCGATCGCAGACGAGGTGGGTGCGAAGGTGCTGTTCGACGCGGCCCACATGTCTGGCATGATTGCGGGCAAGGCATGGCAGCAACCATTGGCGGAAGGGGCGCATCTCATGACGATGAGCACCTACAAAAGTCTCGGTGGTCCACCTGCCGGTCTGTTGCTCACGAACGAGGCGGATCTGGCGAAAAAGGTTGACGCCATTGTTTTCCCCGGTCTCACGGCAAACTTCGATGCTGCAAAGACAGCAGCACTTGCAATTACACTTCTCGATTGGGTCGAGTATGGCGAAGCTTATGCAGCAGCGATGCACGGGACGGCCGTTGCGCTGGCAACAGCTCTGGCGTCACACCAACTCCCGATCCACGCCGCAGATCGTGGCTTTACCACCTCGCATCAATTTGCCCTTGAAGCCGCACAGTGGGGCGGCGGGCAAGCAGCAGCCAGGAACCTTCGCAATGCCAACATTCTGACCTGCGGCATAGGTTTGCCCATTGCACCCGTCGAAGGGGATATGAACGGCCTGCGCTTCGGCACGCCAGAAATTGTTCGCTGGGGTATGACCGTGGCGGACATGCCGAAATTGGCAGAACTGATTGCGCGCGCGCTCACAGCAGAGGACAATGCGATAGCTGGCGTGGCAGCCGACGTCACGACCTTCCGCCAGCGGTTCAAAAATCTGAGCTATATTCGGCAGCCCTAATGGCAAGCGGAAGGCGGTTCCTCCTTCTCAAGAGTTCTCTGAGAGCCGTGAGAGGGAAGGACGTGAGTTGCTGGACAGTTTCCGAGGCATGCGTGCATTTGCAGACTCACAGCAAAGCGCTGATCTCGTCACGCAAGGCCGCGCCAACTTTCTCATCCTGCAATCCAAGATGCAGGTTCGCGGACAGGAACCCAAGTTTTGATCCGCAATCGAAGCTTCGTCCAGCAAGTTTGACTGCATGGAACGGTTGCGCGGTCATGAGCTTGTCCATCGCGTCCGTGATCTGGATCTCGCCACCGGCTCCTGCAGCCTGGCGACTCAGGATGTCAAAGATTTCCGGCTGCAGAACATACCGCCCCATGATCGAGAGATTGGATGGAGCTGTCCCGATCGCCGGTTTCTCGACCATCGCCTTGACCGGCCACATTCCTCCGTCGCCGTTGGATGTGTCGATATCAACAATCCCGTATTGGTCCACCAGGTCCGGAACCACCTCTTCAACCGCGATATAATTCCCACCGGAAGTGTTCTGAGCAGCAATCATGTTCGCGAGGCACGCTCGCCCCTTCTCCGGCACGATGACATCCGGCAACAGGAGTGCGAACGGTTCGTTTCCGATCAACTCGCGTGCACACCACACCGCGTGGCCCAGTCCAAGTGGCTTCTGCTGGCGGGTGAAACTGGTTGTTCCCGCACCTGGCAGGAGATCGTCTATCAGCGTCATGGCTTCGGTCTTGCCACGGGCACGCAAGGTCTCGGACAATTCGAACTGATAGTCGAAGTGTTCTTCAATGACCGCTTTGTTTCGTCCTGTAACAAAAACCAGGTGTTCGATGCCCGCAGCACGCGCTTCGTCCACGACGTGTTGGATAATGGGACGGTCCACAACCGTCAGCATCTCCTTTGGCATGGCTTTCGTTGCAGGAAGGAAACGCGTACCGAGGCCCGCGACGGGAAAAACAGCTTTGCGAACAGGTTTGTGGGTCATCGCAGCGCGACCTTTCATGATACCTTTACCATCGGATCAATGGCATAAAAGTTGAACACTTGATTTGCAGTTTACTTGGAAACAACGTGCCAATCTGGTCGGACAATCGGCTGGTTTTTAGCGCACGTTACGGCATTTGGAGTTGAAAATGAGTGTACTGGTCACCGGCGGCGCGGGCTACATCGGCAGCCATATGGTGCTTGAATTGCTGGAGGCTGGCGAAGAGGTCGTCGTTCTCGATAATCTCTCGACCGGCTTTCGCTGGGCTGTTCCACCGGCCGCCAAACTCGTGATTGGCGATATTGGTGATCAGGATCTCGTGCGCTCGACGATCCGCCGACTGAACGTCGAAGCGATCATTCATTTTGCAGGCTCCATCGTTGTTCCCGAATCGGTAAGTGATCCGCTTGGATACTATAACAACAACACCGTAAAATCGCGCGATCTGATCGAGGTGGCCGTGTCTTGTGGTATCAAGAACTTCATCTTCTCGTCCACCGCTGCAGTTTACGGCATGCCAGAAACCAATCCGGTTGCTGAAGATGCCCCGCTGGCACCGATTTCGCCCTATGGCACATCGAAGATGATGACGGAATTCATGCTGCGTGACACGGCCGTAGCGCACGATTTCAACTATGTGGCATTGCGTTACTTCAACGTCGCCGGTGCAGATCCGAAAGGGCGCTCCGGCCAGTCGTCTCCGGTTGCAACCCACTTGATCAAGGTCGCGAGTCAGGCGGCATTGGGAGACCGCTCTCATCTCGAAATTTATGGTAACGACTACGACACGCCAGATGGCACCTGCGTGCGCGACTACATCCACGTGGCCGATCTTGTTTCTGCCCACAAATTGGCACTCGACTATCTCCGCAAGGGCGGTCAATCGGATGTCTTTAACTGCGGTTACTGTCAGGGGTATTCCGTTGCAGAAGTCGTCGACACGATGAAGAATGTCACCGGTGTTGACTTTGAAGCCCGTCCCGCGCCGCGTCGTGCTGGCGATCCGGACTCGCTCATCGCCCAGAACACAAAGATCCGCGAAACCCTCGGTTGGGAACCACAGTTGAACGATCTCGGCGCCATCATCGCGCAAGCTTATGACTGGGAGCATCATCTGCTTCGCTTCAAGCGGGCGTCCTGAGCAACGGGATAAAGAAAACAGTCTCAATTCTGTCGTGAATCGGCAACAGTGTGGCCCTGCAAGATATTGTGGGGCCATTTTGCATGTTCAGACGACGACGCATTTCAAGAACAGCAATAATTGCTGTTCTGCTTTCGGGGTTCCTTCCCGTCTCGGTCTACGCCGAAACCTTCGAAACCTGGCGCGAGAAGCTTTGGCCAGATGCCCGGGCACAGGGCATCACAAGGCAAACCTTCGATACTGCATTCAAGGGGCTGAAGCCTGATCTCAAACTGCCGGATCTCGGCCTTCCAGCGCGTCGAAAATCCATCAAATCCTCGAAGGGCCAGCCTGAATTCATCAGGCCCCCCAAACACTACTTGCGTGAACGCACGTTGCAGCGCCTGACAAAAACAGGTCGGGCGAAGCAGAAGACGTGGGCGACCGATCTCGAAAAGATCCGGAACACCTTCGGCGTTTCCCCCGGAATGGTTCTGGCGATCTGGGGGCGGGAAACTGCATTTGGTGGATATAAACTGCCGCATGACGCCATCCGCGCGCTTGCGACACAAGCCTGGACCGGTCGACGGAAGGAAAAATTCAGAAACGAATTGCTACTCGCCCTCAGGATTCTTCAGGAAAGACATGTCAAACGTAAGGACATGCGCAGCTCCTGGGCCGGCGCCATGGGACACACGCAATTACTCCCGTCCAACTTTTACGATCACGCCGTCGATCTCGATGGTGACGGCCGCAAGAACATCTGGACATCGGTGCCGGATTCGCTCGCCGCAGCCGCCAAGTCGCTTGTCGACAACAAATGGCAAGCTGACCGGACATGGGGATATGAAGTGCGCAAGCCTCAGCAGATCGACTGCACACTTGAAGGTCCCCAGAACAAGCGTTCCATGTCAGAATGGATCAAGCTTGGTTACACGCGCGCGTTCGATCGAAAATGGGCGGACAAGATCCTGAAGGATGATGGCTATCTCCTTCTTCCTGAAGGCACACGCGGACCGGCATTCTTGATGCACAACAACTTCCTTGTCATCAAATCCTACAATTTTGCCGACCTGTACGCCTTGTTCGTCGGCAACCTTGCGGATCGTATCGCTGGTGGCGGTGCTTTCGAGACAAAATGGGCCACGGACAAGCAACTTCCGAAGCGCCGTATCGCTGAAATTCAGGACTGGTTGAACAAAGCGGGGTACGCAGCGGGCAAGGTCGACGGACGAGCCGGAACGATTACGCGAAACGCCATCGGCGCCTATCAGAAGGTCAACAAGCTGACACTCGACTGCTATCCCTCGCAGGCGGTTTGGAAGCACCTGCAGGACGGCCGCGCGTCTGACTGAAGTCATCCGCATGGCGTGCACAACGCCAGCATGACCCCACCACCGAATTCGGGTAGAACTCGATCCCATGATGCGACGCATGAAAACACGATCGGAAAAGCAAGCAGCCAAAGCGATGCTGGTGGCACTGTTGCTCTGTCTTGCCACACACAGTGTTCCCGCTACAGCCGCGGAAACTGGAGCAGGGCAATCACAAGAAATCGACACGCAGCGTGTTCAGGTCCTCACGACGTGGCTTACAGACAATACACCTGAGTTTATCGAGCACGGTGTCGACAAAACATTCCTTTCGACCACCTTCAAGGATCTCTCACCTGATCTGGACGTCATTCGGCTATCGCAAAACCAGCCGGAACATACACGCACCATGGGCGATTACATCAATGCTCTTGTATCAGACGAGCGCATTGCCGCAGGACGCGTGGCTCTTGAAACTCACACCGAGCTCTTGCAAGAACTGGAAAAAAAATACGGCGTCCCCCGCACCATTCTGGTTGCAATCTGGGGGCTTGAAAGCCGTTACGGTGCTGGCATGGGAACGCGGTCCGTTATCCGGTCGCTCGCAACGCTTGCCACATTCGACAAACGACGCGCCCACTTCTGGAAGCGCCAGTTGATCGCCGCACTGCGAATGGCACAACGCGGCGACATAGCGCCTGAAAACATGATGGGCTCATGGGCAGGCGCAATGGGCCATACGCAATTCATCCCCACGACGTTCGAAGCTTTCGGCGAGGACTTTGACGGCGACGGCAAACGTGACATCTGGAGCAGTCTTCCAGATGCGTTGGCGTCAACAGCAAACTACCTCCGGGAATCTGGGTGGAAAGCTGTGCCGGCGGGCGTCTCGCCGTGGGGCTACGAGGTGACCGTACCAAAAGATTTTGACTATGTGGCCGTAGGCCTCTCGACCCGCAAGCCAGGGGCGGAATGGCAGGCGCTGGGCATCCGTTGCCCCAGGGGCGGCACAATCCCGGCAGGCGTTGCATTCTCGCTCATTGTTCCACAGGGGGCCGATGGGCCAGCCTTCCTTGTGACCGAGAACTTCCCCGCCATCCTTCGCTACAACAATGCGAGATCCTACGCGCTTGCCGTGGCGCACCTGGCTGACCGGATCACCGGTGGAACAGCGTTTGCTCAAGCTTGGCCAGACGTCAAACCTTTGACGCGATCGCAACGCAAGATCCTTCAGGAATTCTTGGTTGTCCGCGGATATGACACCGGCGGAATTGATGGTATTCTCGGCAACAAGAGTGCGATTGCAATTCGCGCTGAGCAACGAAAACGAGGGGGCCCAGCCGACGGGTTCGCGGATCAGACATTGCTGAAAATGCTTCAACACAATGGCTTCCCGCATGTGGGAGAGACCGAATGATCAGGCGCATCGGGTGGTGTCGCGGACAGTGCGCAAAACAGATCGCACACGTGTTTGCAGTGCTGTTGGCATTCACGGTCGTAAATTCTGACAAGGCCAAGGCCCAAAGCAGCTTCGTGACGCCGTTTCCGGATGGCGGCACCTATCGCGTGTTCGTCTTCGGCGATGCGCTCGGAAACGGGCTGCATGAGGGGCTCCGTCACGGTCTGCGTCTGGAACCTGACATTCGCGTGGACAACCATTCCGTTGGCAACTCACGTCTCAGCCGTAAGCGGCCCATCGACTGGCCCGAGCACCTTTCGCAGATTGCCCAAAAATCAAGCTTCGAGATTGCCGTGATGACGTTCGGCGTGAGTGATCGCGGCTCCATGTCCGTCAATGGTCGCCGCTATGCAGTGGGGACACCGGAATGGGACACAGCCTACGGCAAACGGATCGATGCCGTTGTACGGGCAGCAAAAGCAAAGGGCGCTGCAGTATACTGGGTTGGTCTTCCCGCAATGCGTGGACCGAGAGCGAGCGCAGAGTCTCAGATTATGAACGCGCTCGCTCGTGAACGTGTCTATCGGTTGGGCGGGAAATTCGTGGACACCTGGGAAGGGTTCACGGACGGAAATGGAAATTTTTCTCCGTATGGTCCGGACCTGACCGGAAAGATCCGTCGTCTACGCTCAAAGGACGGTGTCTATTTCACTGGCCGCGGATACCGCAAACTCGCCCACTTCGTAGAACGTATTATCCGTCGCGATGTTGCTTTGGCGCGTGCTGAGCGGGACGTGCCGCTGGCTGGCAGTACAGCAGAACAAGCCCAGATTCGGCGACTTTCATCAGTGAGAGGCGCTAAGGGCCCACGCGTGCGTCAGGATGCGTTGCAACGCGAAGCCTCAACAAGGAAGCAACCACGCGCGACACAAGGCGGCGATCATAAAGCGGCCCACGCAACAGTGCGCGTGCAAATTCCAGATGCAGAAAGTGGGGATAAAAAAACCGTTCAGATCCGCATTCTGCGTCCAGCATTGCCTGCTGTTGTGGTCGGGCACATTCAGCGTCGGAGTCAGGCAACAGGCGGGGATCAGCTGGGTCGTAACCTGTTGCAGTTTACACCGGACGGAACCGGGATTTTGAATTCCGTCGCAGCAGGTAGCAGTAATTCCGGAAGCGATCTTTCGAAACGCATTTCCGTAACGCAAACACCTTATTACAAGGCGCTGATCAAGGGGGAGACCTTGCCTCCGAAGCCGGGGCGAACGGATGATCTGAGCTGGCCGCCCCAAAACCGTCGTCCGTTGCCGGGAACCGGATCGTAATCTGGCAGCGGAAGCAGAACAGGCCGAACTCGCTTTCCTCCTCACCGCGGCAGCGTCGTCGTCCCCATCAGGTGCTTGTCGATGGCATGTGCGGCTTGTCGCCCTTCGCGAATAGCCCATACCACAAGAGATTGACCGCGCCGCATATCACCAGCCGCGAAGACATTATCCTGTGACGTGAGATAGGATTGTTCGTCAGCCTTCACCTCGCCACGATCGGTCATCTCGACGTCGAGCGCTTCAAGCATGCCCGCACGCACCGGATGGACGAATCCCATTGCCAGCAGCACCAGGTCAGCTTTCAGTTCGAATTCCGATCCATCAATCTTCTGGAAATTTTCGTCCACACGACAGCAGGTGACAGAGGTGACCCGACCATCCTTGCCGTTGAATTTCTCCGTCATCACGGAAAAATCACGTTCCGCTCCTTCGGCCTGGCTGGATGATGTGCGCATTTTCACAGGCCAGTTCGGCCAGGTCAGTGCCTTGTTTTCGTGCACCGGTGGTTCCGGCATGATCTCAAGCTGCGTGACGGATGCTGCACCCTGACGGAACGAGGTCCCAATACAGTCCGACCCGGTGTCTCCACCTCCGATGACGACGACATGCTTGCCGTCTGCCAGTTCCAGTGTGCCTGTCGCCTCAGTGGCTTCTTCTCCGGCAACACGGCGGTTTTGCTGTGGAAGAAAATGCATCGCAAAATGAATGCCGTCCAGGTCGCGGCCTTCAATCGGCAGGTCACGCGGAGCTTCGGAACCACCTGTGAGCAGCACAACGTCATGCTCATTCTGCAGATCCGCAATTGCGACGTCTACACCAACATTTGCGTTGCAATGGAAGGTCACGCCTTCCGCTTCCATCTGAGCAACACGGCGCGCCACGACAGTGTACTCCATCTTGAAGTCTGGGATGCCGTAAACCAGAAGCCCGCCGGGCCGACCGTTCTTCTCATAGACGTGGACATCATGGCCGACGCGCGCAAGCTGCTGCGCAGCTGCAAGGCCCGCAGGCCCCGAACCAACGATTGCAATGGACTTCCCGGTTTTTGTCGTTGCAGGTTCAGGCTTGATCCAACCTTCCGCCCACCCTTTGTCTGCAATCGCGTTTTCGATTGTCTTGATCGTTACCGGGGTGTCATCGATGTTCAGTGTGCATGCCGCTTCGCACGGAGCCGGGCAAATTCGGCCTGTAATTTCAGGAAAATTATTCGTGGAATGAAGATTGCTCAACGCATCTTCCCAATCGTCACGGTACACCAGATCATTCCAGTCCGGGATCTGGTTGTTCACAGGACAGCCGTTGTGACAATACGGAATGCCGCAATCCATGCACCGCGTCGCTTGTTTTATCACCTCGGCATCGCCAAGCGGGATGAGGAACTCCTTGAAGTCCTGCACGCGCTTGTCCACCGGCGCATAGGTCCGATCCCGCCGCTCGATGTCGAGGAAACCTGTTATCTTGCCCATAATAGCCTCCTAGTTTTTGACCGGCATACCGATTTCGAGCTTGTCGAGCCCGGTCGTGTCGCGCTTCATGGCTTCCGTCATTTCTGCCAGCGCTCTGCGATACTCAACCGGCATCACTTTCACGAATTTCGGAAGCATATCTGACCAGTTGTCGAGGATATCCCGCCCGCGTGACGAGTTGGTGTAGCGGACGTGTCGTTCAATCAACTGATGCAGCCGTTCGGCATCGAACTGCGTCATGTCGCCAGAAACATCGACAAGACCATGGCCCTCAAGGTCGGCCCCCTTGGAGAGACGTTCCATGACCTCGGCTTCCGCAGCAACCGGCTCCAGATCGACCATCGCCTGATTGCAGCGTTGCTCGAAGTCGCCAACTTCATCCAGCACATAAGCCAACCCGCCGGACATACCCGCCGCGAAATTTCGCCCTGTCTGGCCAAGTACGACAACGACACCGCCAGTCATATATTCGCAACCGTGATCCCCCGTACCTTCAACCACAGCTGTTGCACCGGAATTGCGAACAGCGAAGCGTTCCCCGGCGACGCCACGGAAATAACACTCCCCAGAGATGGCACCATAAAGTGCCGTGTTGCCGACAATGATGCTGTCTTCCGCAACAATCGCTGAATCCTCGGCAGGTCGCACCACGATCCGCCCCCCGGACAGGCCTTTGCCAACATAGTCGTTGGCCTCCCCTTCCAGATCAAGCGTCACACCGGCAGCGGCCCATGCGCCAAAACTCTGACCTGCGATGCCGGTCAGCGAGATTCCGATCGTATCTTCTGGTAGCCCCCCATGCCCATACCGCGCCGCAACTTCACCGGACAACATGGCTCCAGCAGTCCGGTCCGCGTTGGTAATGCCGGTTTCAATCCGCACATGCTTGCCGTCTTCCAGTGCAGGTTGCGCTTCCTCGATGAGTTTGCGATCCAGGATATGGTCGAGATGATGGTCCTGGACGTCCATGTGAAAAATGCCGACACCTTCCGGCGCTTCCGGTTTGTAGAACAGCCGAGAGAATTCAAGCCCTTGTGCCTTCCAGTGCTGAACGGCCGCTTCCTTGTCGAGAAGGTCAGACTGCCCAATGATTTCGTTCAGCGACCGCACCCCCATGTCAGCCATGAGCGCACGCACCTCTTCCGCCACGAAGAAGAAATAATTCACGACATGTTCGGGTTTGCCGGTGAATTTTTTCCGCAACTCCGGATCCTGTGTCGCAACGCCAACCGGACACGTATTCAGATGACACTTCCGCATCATGATGCAACCGGATGCGATGAGTGGCGCCGTTGCAAATCCGAATTCATCCGCACCAAGCAGCGCGCCAATGACGACATCGCGCCCGGTTCGCAGGCCACCATCTACCTGAACGGCGATGCGGCTGCGCAGATTGTTCAGCACCAGCGTCTGATGTGTTTCCGCGAGCCCGATTTCCCACGGCGAACCAGCGTGTTTGATCGACGTCAACGGCGACGCGCCCGTTCCGCCTTCGTAACCCGAAATCGTGACATGATCAGCTCGCGCCTTCGAGACCCCTGTCGCAACCGTCCCGACACCCACTTCAGACACGAGCTTGACGGATATATCCGCTTTCCGATTCACGTTCTTCAGGTCGTAGATGAGCTGCGCGAGATCCTCGATCGAATAGATGTCGTGGTGCGGTGGCGGAGAAATAAGCCCCACACCCGGTGTCGAGTGGCGAACACGTGCGATCACGCTGTCGACCTTGTGTCCGGGTAACTGACCGCCTTCGCCCGGCTTTGCACCCTGCGCCATCTTGATCTGAATCATGTCGGCGTTGGCGAGATATTCCGCCGTGACGCCAAACCGGCCTGATGCGACCTGTTTGATGGCAGAGCGTTCGCTGTCACCATTCGGCAGGGCCACATAGCGGTCAACTTCTTCCCCGCCTTCGCCTGTGTTCGACTTGCCCCCGATCCGGTTCATCGCAACCGCGAGGTTGGCGTGTGCTTCGCGCGAGATCGACCCAAACGACATCGCGCCTGTTGCAAACCGCTTCACGATCTCGGACGCCGGTTCCACTTCATCCAGTGGCACAGGTTTGCGCCCTGCTTCCTTCGCCATGCGAATCCGGAACAACCCGCGGATCGTCAGCAGGTTTTCGTTCTGCTTGTTGATCTGCTCGGCAAAGCTCGCATATTTCTCCGGAATGTTCCCGCGCACAGCATGTTGGAGATCAGCAACGCTTGTTGGTGTCCAGGAATGCGCCTCACCACGAATCCGGTAGGCATATTCCCCCCCGACATCGAGCATGTTTTTCAAAACAGGAGCATCGCCAAACGCAAGCTGGTGGCGTTTCACGGTTTCCTCAGCCACTTCGTCGAGTCCAATTCCCTCGACCTGCGTGTGCGTTCCCGAGAAATAGTCCTCAACAAATTTTGTCTTGAGACCGACGGCATCAAAAATCTGCGCACCGCAATAGGATTGGTACGTCGAGATGCCCATCTTGGACATCACCTTCAGCAATCCCTTGTCGATGGCCTTGATATACCGGTTCTGCGCCTGGTCCGCTGTCAGAGCCTCGTCAAGTTCAGGCAGAAGTTCCTCAAGCGACTCGAATGCGAGATAGGGATTGATGGCTTCGGCGCCGTAACCTGCCAACGTCGCAAATTGATTGATTTCGTGCGCTTCTCCAGTTTCCACCACAAGCCCGACCGAGGTTCGCAAGCCCTTGCGGATCAGATGATGATGCACTGCTGATGTCGCCAGCAAGGATGGAATCGCAATCCGGTCTGGAGACATCATGCGATCCGAAAGGATGATGATGTTGTAGTCGGCAGCAATCGACTGTTGCGCTTCCGTACAGATCTGGCGAATGGCCGTCGCCATTCCGGCGGCACCCTTTTGGGCACCATAGGTGATGTCGATGGTCAGGGTGCGGAACTGGTTGTCCTTGATATCGCCAATCTGTCGAATACGTTCAAGCTTTCCGTTCGACAAGATGGGCTGCGCCACTTCGAGGCGTTTGTGCCCGGCGGTGCCTTTGAGATCCAGAAGATTCGGTCGCGGTCCGATGAACGACACTAGCGACATGACCAGTTCTTCCCGGATCGGATCAATCGGCGGATTCGTAACCTGAGCAAAGTTCTGCTTGAAATAAGTGTGCAGCAACTTGGGTTTCGTCGACAACGCAGAAATTGGCGTATCTGTGCCCATCGACCCGAGGGCTTCCTGTCCAACGTGCGCCATGGGTGCCATCAGGAACTTCAGGCTCTCCTGCGTGTAGCCGAACGCCTGTTGACGATCGAGGAGAGAAATGTTCGATTTATCCCGCTGCTTCGTTTCCGGCTTCGGTAAATCGCGCAGATGAATCTGCGTACGGTCCAGCCACTTCTGATACGGATGTGATGTGGCCAGTTCCGCCTTGACTTCCGCGTCGTCGATGATCCGACCTTTTTCCAGATCGATCAACAACATCTTGCCGGGTTGAAGCCGCCACTTCCGGACGATGTCTTTTTCCGGAATTTTCAACGTTCCGGCTTCCGACGCCATGACCACACGATCATCCTTTGTTACACAATACCGTGCGGGGCGCAGACCGTTTCGGTCGAGTGTTGCGCCGATCTGACGACCGTCCGTAAACGCAACAGCCGCGGGCCCGTCCCACGGCTCCATCAGCGCTGCGTGATATTCGTAAAATGCGCGCCGGTCCGCATCCATCAAGGGATTGCCAGCCCAGGCTTCCGGGATCAGCATCATTGCCGCGTGGGTCATTGAATACCCGCCCTGGATTAGAAATTCGAGCGCATTGTCGAAGCACGCCGTGTCCGACTGTCCTTCGTAGGAGATTGGCCAGAGCTTCGTGATGTCCTTGCCAAACAAGGGTGACTCGACGGACGCCTGCCGCGCGGCCATCCAGTTGACGTTGCCACGTAGAGTATTGATCTCACCGTTGTGCGCCACCATGCGATAGGGATGCGCAAGCTTCCACGAAGGGAAGGTGTTGGTCGAGAACCGTTGGTGCACCAGCGCAAGTGCGGAGGAAAATCGCTCGTCGTGCAGATCGTTGTAATAGGCGCCCAGTTGGTAGGCGAGGAACATCCCCTTGTAGACGATCGTGCGGCACGACAGCGACACAACATAAAATCCGTTGTCACGCCCCTCGGTTTCCTCGAACACGAAGTTCGAGATCACCTTACGCAGCATGTAAAGCTTGCGTTCGAACGCATCTTCGTCGGCAATGTCGGGACCACGACCGATGAACACCTGGCGATGCACCGGCTCTGTTGCAATCACACCTTCCGACAGGCAGGTGTTGTCCACCGGAACCTCACGCCACCCAAGCAGCACAAGCCCCTCGGCAGCAATCGCGCGCGTCACGATATTCGCGCAGTGGCTACGCAGCGCGCTGTCCTGCGGCATGAACATGTGTGCAACGCCATATTCACCGGCGTCCGGCAAACCGATGCCTACATCCATACAAACCGACTTGAAGAAGTCGTGTGGAATCTGCAGCAGCATGCCGGCACCGTCGCCCGCGAGCGGATCGGCACCCACGGCACCGCGGTGTGTCATGTTCTCGAGAATCTCGATCCCGTTCTGGACGATGTCGTGTGATTTGCGTCCCTTGAGATCGGCCACAAAGCCAACACCGCAGGCATCGTGTTCTTTCGTCGGCATATAGAGTCCGTGCGCGGCAGCGTCTCTGCGCTGGCCAAGGTTGAGTGCAACCATATGTCATCCTCCAGTTCGCCGACGCGAGCGCCGAGTCTGCCCCATTGCGAAACGGCATCCTCGGATGCAGTCCCGTCGCAGGCGGCGCCTTCATTCCGATGTGACGTTCTCGCGCAAGAGGTGAAGCTAAGGTTACGGCCACACCCATACCGAACGTCGTGCACTCGCCAATACGGTTGCACGACGACATTCGAATTGCAGCCACGACACACGCGGCAGAACGTCAATGATCGGGTTGCCAATTCAAAAATAGGACAGCAACCCTGACCTATCTTGCTATGGATCGCAGATTTGACGCATCGAGACAAGCCTGCTTGATGCTCAATCCGACTTAAGGACCATCCGACGTGCCGCCTGAATGGGCGTAAATGCGCGCCAATGACCAGGAAAACCGTAAAATGAGCAAGAGAGTTCATCCATTCGGGCAATGGCACTCGCCGATCGACGGCACCATGGTCGCCGGAAAATCGAGGCGCTTCGGGCAGGTACTCGCAGCAGACGGATGGGTCTGGTGGACGGAAACGCGTCCAGACGAAGACGGTCGCAGCGCGCTCATGCGTGCCAAACCCGGTGGGATGCACGATCCTAAGATGATGCTGCCTGCCCCGTGGTCGGCCAATTCACGGGTTCACGAATACGGCGGCGGCGAGTTCACCGTTTCCGGCCCGGACGTGTTTTTCGTGAATGCGGATGACCAGGACATCTACCGCCTGAATTCAGGCGTTGTGAATCGCATTACGATAGCGCCGGACACTCGTTTTGCCGACATCCAGCACGACAGAATCCGCCAGCGTCTGTTGTGCGTTGCAGAGCGCGAAACGGGCAAGGGCGTCCATCCGGAGAATTTCATTGCGTCGGTCAATCTTGAGGACGGGACGGTTGAAAAAGTTCTGCCCGGTCATGATTTCTTCGGGCAACTCCGTCTGTCTGCAGATGGTCAACAACTCGCATGGATTGCCTGGGATCTGCCGGACATGCCGTGGGATCAGGCCGAGCTTTATATCTGTGATCTGTCAGGCAATGGCCTGGCCAA
>CALHAX010000007.1 GCA_937931785.1 uncultured Hyphomicrobiaceae bacterium
TTATGGCCCGTTCGACGCGCAAACGATCTTTGATGATCTTCCGGACGACGCGCTGAAGATTGAAATCTTCAAGGCTGATCATACCGCCTATTCGAAGAAGCTCGACAAGGTGGTCATGATGAATGAGGCTCCCGATCATACAAAAGAGGATTTTGTTCTTCTTTCAGGAACGGCCGTTCGCGAGATGCTCGGCAATGGCATCGCGCCACCGCCGGAATTTTCACGACCCGAGGTCGCGGACATACTCATGGCGCACTATCAGAATGAGGCAGGCTGACGACCGGGACGTCACGCGGTCAGAGTTCGGTGTATTTCTTCGCGTTGCCACGTGCCTTTTCGACCGGATACTTACGGTCATTCGCTGAAATTTTTGCGTCAGCGGCCTCGATGAGATCCAGGCCGCTGCGTTCTGCGATCAACAGAAGGTAAAGCAGGACGTCGGCGCATTCTTCTGCGAGGCGGTCACGTGTAGGTGGCTCCTGACAGTCGCTTTCAAATACAGTGTCCGGTTTCCATTGCACCAATTCAAGAAGTTCGGCGGCCTCCAGGTTCAGCGAAACGATCAGGTCTTTCAACGTGTGGAACTGGCGCCAATCGCGCGCATTACGAAACGCGACCAGACGTTTGGTGAGGTCCTCGAGAGACTGAGAAGTTGTATCGATCATGATAAATTCCGGGGCATGTGTTGTGACGTTCATACACGATGTGGAGCTCCTGATCGATCCGTCCGAACGCATTGCAAAATGAGCATGCACGGGATTTTCAAACCGTCCTTTCCCTATACATCGAGCAGGACCTTGTATCTCTTGCGAATGTCGAGCTCGGCGGCGGTGTCAAGGTATGTGGGGTGGTGAGTCGCGAGGATCTCGCGTGCTTTTGAGCGGGCGCGTTGCCAGATATCGGGAGCACCGCTGTCTCCCCACGTGCGGGGATCGTCGCGGTTGGCGAGCTTGGGATAATAATAATCACGCTGCATGGCCGACATGGTGTGAGCCCCCCCGAGGAAATGTCCTTCTCCAAGCACGGCATCACAGATCGCGTCGTAACCCAACGTTTCGTCGGTCACCTCGATGCCGCGGATGGCGCGATAGATGTGGCTCAACATTTCGTCGTCCAGGATGAAGGCCTCGAAACTGGCGCCAAGCAGGCTCGCCATCATGCCGGAACTTTCGTAGATCATGTTGCCGCCAGCCAGTCCGGCAGCCAGAGCTGTCATCGCTTTTTCTGCGCCCATCTGCGCGTCGACGGCCTTGGCGTCCGACATGGAACATGCGACGCCCGAGGGCAGTCCCAGGCTATTGGAAATCTGCGCAGCCGCAGCGTTCATGATGGCGATTTCTCCACCGCCGCCACAGAATGCACCCGTACGCAGATCGATCACGAAGGGCCAGTTGGAGAATATCATCGGATGGCCTGGCTCGAACACGTTGACCATGACGAGAGCCGCTAATGTTTCGGCCGTCGACTGAGCCAGGAACCCGGCCGGGGTCGCAGGAGCTGTTGCACCCGATTGCGCCGCAATGATGCAATTCAATGGTACGCCACGGCGGATGCACGCCAATGCGACTTCGACAGCATCTTCGCCATAGCGCAACGGCGATATGACGGGAGAAATATGTGCCTTGCAGAATGGCGCTGCGCGAAAGGCATCGCTGCCCCCAAGCGCGATGTCGTACATATCGATGATCGGATCGACGCTTTCCGCAACGGTGAATGCTGTGCCGAGCGGCTTGGTCGTGCCTTTCAGCAGAGCGAACGCCGTGTTGATATCGAGATCGACAATATCGGGCACATCGGTTGCGATGCAGCAGCGTGTGAACCAGCTGACGTTAGTCAGCGTGTCTGCGACGCGGGCAAAATCGTAGAGGTCGTTGAGGGTCGATGCGCGGTAAAGCCCGGTGTCGAGATCAAGTGTCTGCACCGCCGCTCCGCCCGTGCCATAGCGCACACGATCTCCGCCGAGTTCGAAGGAGTGCGTCGGATCTCGCCCATGGAACACAAAGGATTTGGGAGCCGTATCGATGATGCGCTGCACCATTGCCTCGGGAAATGCCAATCGTCCACGGGCATTGATGTACGCCCCCTTTGCCAGACACTGCTTCATCAGCACATCGGGAACTTCTGCCATGCCAAGATCGTCGAGCAACCGCAGTGCAGTCGCAATGACCGTATCGACGTCGGCGTCGGACAGCGGTTTGTAACTGCCGCCACGCTGACCGGGTGGAGCAGGATTGATCTCAAGTTCTGGTGCCGTGCGTTTGTGAACGCGTGCTTGCCGCCCGCCGCCCTTGCGCCCACGCGCAGCAGTTCTGGTTGCTGATACTGTCATTTGACGACCTCCGCAGGAACTGCTCGCCGTATCACTCCAGCAAGGACAGGATTCCGGCAAGCTGCAATGCGTCAATTCGCAATTACCGAAACGCTATTTCATGTTATCTGCATCGTAAACTGGAGAGAACGCCATGGCTGAACGCGACGCCGGACGTCTGTCCCTGCGTGCAATCGAGATTTTTGTTGCCGCTGTCGAGGAGAAGTCCCTCGGTGGCGCTGCACGCAGGCTGGGCACCAGCGCGTCGTCAGTCAGCCAGCATGTTGCGAACCTGGAGGAGGCGCTTGGGGCGCGTCTTGTCGATCGGGCAGCCCGGCCATTTGCCGTGACCCAGGCAGGCAAGCTGTTCC
The DNA here is from genome assembly GCA_937931785.1 of uncultured Hyphomicrobiaceae bacterium. Taxonomy (GTDB): domain Bacteria; phylum Pseudomonadota; class Alphaproteobacteria; order Rhizobiales; family CALHAX01; genus CALHAX01. The sequence goes on from CALHAX010000007.1 coordinate 2,680, forward strand.
ATCGACGTGCCCTTGCCGTACTTGACGAAATCGATCGTGCGCGCGCCGACCTTGCACGTCTTGACGCAAATGCGTTTCGGGAATTGTCGCTTGCAGTCATAGAGGAACTGGAACCGGACATCCTTCCAACCATCGTGACACAACTCGCTGCCAACTACCCAAATTGCAACTTTATTGTCCGTGCGGGACACAGCCATGACAACATCGCAGCACTGGAAAGCCGAAGCGTCGATCTCATAGTGACGGCTGATGCTGACAATCTTCCGGACTGGATCGAGCGGCATGCACTCCTGCGTGATCCTCTCGTCCTTGTCTCTGCGCGAACGTTGCGTTTTGGAGAGAAACCTGAGCACGATCGCCTACTGGCAGCCCCCATGATCCGCTTCACGCGCGAGCAGATGCTGGCCCGACAGGTTGAGGCGCACCTTCGCCGTGTACGCCTCGCAGCACCGCGTCGTTTCGAAGTGGAGACAAATCGATCGATGATGGCCACCGTCATCCGTGAAGGTGGCTGGGCCATCACAACTGCGCTTGGATACATGAGTGCGGCACGGTTTCATGATCAGATTGATGTGACGCGCCTCGTTGCGGCTGAACATGCGCGTGACCTGACACTGTGCGCACGTCATGATGTGCTCGGCGCACTTCCGAACGAAGTCGCTGATGCGTTACGTGCAGCGCTGCACGACCATGTTGCGCCGTCTGCCGCGCAGCGTATGCCATGGCTTGGAAACACGTTTCGCGTTCTCGATCGATCGTGAAGTTTTTCTGAATTCATTATTCGTATTTCCTGAAAGCATTGTGTGTCTCTTGACCCTGACCTGAGACGCTGGCGTGAGTGAACCACGAAGCACGGGGCGAAGGCCTCGATCCGATACAGACGAGGTCAATTCAGATGAAGACGGATGCCAGGGTTGTGGTGATCGGGGGGGGCATCGGTGGGTGCAGTGCGCTGTATCACTTGACGCAGGAAGGGTGGAACGACGTTGTTCTGCTGGAGCGTGACGAACTGACATCGGGCACGACGTGGCATTCTGCGGCGCAAGTTACGAACTTCGGCGCGGTGCAGTTGATGGTCGGGCTCAAGACGCACTCCATCAAACTTTACAAGGAACTGGCCGCTGATCCGGAGTATCCTGTTGGCTATCATCACGGCGATGGCGGGTTGCGACTGGCATCGAAGGACTGGCACCTCGACGGATACAAACATTTCATTTCCATGGCGAAGGGAATGGGGGTCGACTTCGAACTCCTCGATCCGGAAGAATGCAAGCGCCGCCACCCCCTGATCTCGACCGATGGGCTGAAGGGTGCACTCTGGGACAGTGAAGACGGGGATATCGATCCGGCACAATTGTGCCAGGCCCTTGCCCGTCGCGCCCGCAACGCCGGTGCCGAGGTTTATCGCAAAACTTCCGTAACCGGCCTGACAGAAACGTCTGACGGCTGGTTGGTTCACACGAACAACGGTGACATTCGATGCGAGCACGTTGTGAATGCCGGCGGTTATCGATGCAACGAAGTGGCCGCGATGATGGGCGTTCAGTTGCCCGTCGCGTCGATGGAACATCAGTATTTTGTAACAGAGGAAATACCCGAGCTGCGCGATCTCGACCATCGCGTTCCGCTGCTGCGCTGCCCGACGGATGATTTCTATCAGAGACAGGAAAAGAACGGGCTGCTGATCGGGTTCTACGAACAGAATTGCAAGACGTGGGGGCTCGACGGGATCGATCCTGCATTCACGATGGACTTGTGCCCGAACGATCTCGATCGGGTGACGGACGTTCTGGATGGCGCGTTCGGACGTCTGCCGTGTCTTACGGAAGCTGGTATCCACACCATCGTCAATGGACCGATCACCTACACACCGGACGGCATGCCACTGGTTGGGCGTATTCCCGGCAAACGGAACGCCTGGTGCATCACGGGCCTGCGGGCAGGCCTTGGCGAGGGCGGTGGGCACGGATGGCTGCTCGCGCAAGACATGGTGCATGGGGAAGCGTGTTATGACACATGGGCACTTGATCCAAGGCGTTTTACAGCACACGCAACGATCGAATACACCGCGCTGAAAGCCATCGAAGACTACCAGAACGAGTTCCGCTTCCACCGTCCACACGAGCATCGCCCGGCGGGACGCCCGGCCAAGACAACACCGTTGACGGAGGTTTTAAATGCAGAGGGAGCCGAATTTGGAGTCGTCAACGGTTGGGAACGCGCCACGTTCTTCAAACCCTCTCCAGATTTCGTGGAAGATCACACGTTCGGCCTCCCCAATACGCACGACATCATCGCAGAGGAAGTCAAATGCGTGCAGGAGCGCGTTGGTCTAATGGAGGTCAACGGGTTCAACCGCTTCGAAATTCGCGGTGAAGGCGCTCGTGACTGGTTGGACACGATCATGTGCGGGCGCATTCCTCGCTCTGTTGGAAGGCTGGGGCTGAACTATCTTCTCACACACAAAGGCAACGTCCGAGGAGAAGCTACTCTGGCCAACCTTGCGGAGAACCGAGTGTGGTACGGTTCCGCGGCGGCTGCAGAATATCATGATATGGACTGGCTCCTGATGCACAATCCGCCAGTCGGAGTGACGGTCGAGAGCCTGACCAACACACATACGATCCTTGTGCTGGCCGGGCCGAAGTCGCGGGATGTGCTTTCGGCGGCAGCACCAAGGACGGACTGGTCGGCACAAGCGTTCCCATGGTTGCACGTGCGGGAGGTTTTCATTGGTCACGTGGCAGCCATTGCCATGTCGGTTAGTTTTTCCGGAGAACTTGCGTGGGAACTGCATGTTTCGAACGCACAGCTTTTGGCTGCTTATCAGACACTCATGGCAGCGGGGGCGGCGCACGGGATTGGACACTTCGGTCTCCATGCAACGGAGTCCATGAGGCTGGAAAAAGGATATCGCCACTGGAAGGGCGATCTTCTGACAGAATTCAATCCATTTGAATCCCGGCTCGACCGATTCGTGAAAATGGGCAAAGATGATTTCATCGGAAAATCCGCTTTGGCGACTGCGATGGAAAAACCGCATCGCCGTACGTTCGTATCAATGGTGCTCGACGGTGATCCAGCCCCCGCTCATGCCGGCGACTCGATCTTGTCTGGTGACAGTGTTGTGGGAACCGTTACGTCAGCTGGATATGGTCACCGGGTTGGTGAAAATCTGGCGATGGGATTTGTTGAACCGGAGTTCACGCAAGAAGGCGAAAATCTGGACATTCTAATTCTTGGAGAAAAAAGACACGCGCGTGTCGTTCCCGAATGTCGCTATGATCCGCACTACGCCCGCGTGCGAAGTTGAGAACAACATCAAACGTCTTCCATGCCTTTCAGGCGTTGCAGCAACGTGCCGGATTTTACGGGCGATGGGACAGGTGCTTGCAGTGGCATTTTTTCTCTCACATAGTCTGATGTGATCGTGTCTTGAGCGTCTTGACGGATATCCTGCTTCTTGATCCGTTCTGTCAGGCTGCTGCCACGCTTCTCTTCGGATACATTTGTTGCACCGGGTTTTACATCGACCGTTTCCGAAGTATCCGATGTCTCATTTTCATCAAACGGAGATCGACCAAGGCGCGACACCTTCCCGTTTCCACTTGCCGTGGCTGCGCCTCCGTTCACCAAGCCTTTTTCGTCTTTTATGTGCGCAATATCCGATGTATCGGACACCGCCGATTTGGCACGATCAAGCACTGTCATTTCGCTGGTCGCGGCATAAGACGTACGCTTTTCCGGGTTCGGATCTACACTGTCCGGGAGCGCAACCTGAATACCGCCATTTTGTGAAAGGTTTCCCAGTTCCTGGCGATAATGCGCTGACAGTTTGGCCGCACGATCGTAAGCATTCGCCAATTCGACGCGCAATCGCGACGTCGTTTCCTTTTCACGCTGCAGTGCAACACGCCAGCGATTGAACCGGGCGCCAAACCCTTTTGGGGCGTCATCGTTGATCGTATCAGCTGATCCGTTTGCGGATTTCGCAGCCTGGACCTCTCCCTGAAGCGATCGCGCAACAGCTGCAGCATCCTTGTCTTCCAACTGCGTGCGTTCGGCCTCCTGGATACGCTCGATCAAACGCGATTGGGTCGCTGTGCGTTCACGCAATTCGCGTACCTCGGACTGGAGCGCGATGGTTTGCTCCAAGGCTTCGGTCGGCACGCGCTGACGCCCCGCGTACTGCCGCGCTGTCATGGCCGCCTGGAGCCGTTTCAGCTCCTCGTCCTGCTGTTTAATCTGGGATGATGCCTCAGCAAGGGCCGCGTGTTGCGACGTTGCAGCCTTCACGAACTTGGCAATCTGTGAATCCCGCGCTTTCAGCAATTCCCGCGTTTCACGCAGACGATCCTCGGCGCGCGGCAGGCGCTCGTTCAGGGTCTGGGCCAGCACATGGCGCGCATTTCGGTTCTCGTCGCGTTGCGCGGTGATCTTCACGCTCTCGTCTTCCAGCTCGGCGATGCGGGCCTCGCGCCGGTTCAACTCGACGCGTTGGCGCGCCGCGCTCATCTCGGCGCGTTCAATCTTCTTTTCAAGCTGGTGCACAACGACTGCATGGGTTGCGCGAAGCTGATCTTTCTCAGCGCGGATTTCAGTCTCGTTGATCGGCAACGATGCCCGGATACGGTGCGAGGTCAGGCGGACCGCACGCGCCCATGCAGCCGGAGCAATAAGCAGCGCCAGCAATGTCGCTGCAAAAAAACCGAGCGAAACAAGCATCAATGCCTGGATCATGAGCGCACACCACGCGAGATCACTTCACGTACGCACCGGTGCCACATAGCTGCGCAGGTCTCAGAATGGGTTCCAAGTCGGGACACGGGAATATTTCAGATATCCTATGTTGGCTCCAAGCCGCAGTCCGACACCGGAGCGAATCGGAGCCATGGTGACATGGTCCCTTTGCTGAAATGTTATGCCGACGCCTCCGATCAGATAGGCCGAACCGTCAACACCACCGAAACGACCGTAAACATCGCCAGGATCTCTCATGTCATACACCAAGATCATCGTTTTGGAACCTTCCGCGCCGAAGTCATACCCGACCGAAGGTCCTTGCCAATATACAGTATGTCGCCCGGCATTCTTGGTGTGTAATATGCCTTCGCCATACCTCAAGCCAGCGACAATTGCACCTCCCGCTTCCTGCCCGATGATGTAGCCGTTCGGGCGACCTTGTTTTTGAAACGCGTACTCAACCACGCCTGCAAAACCACGTGCCACCTGCCCGAAGGCGTTGTTTCCGGCCTCTACAATCTCGTTGACCGTAAAAGTGCTCTCAAACCGGCTCGGACGCGGAGACTCAGCTGATACCGGCGGAAGATTGCGGCGGTTGGCGTTGCGCCGCGCAGGGCGTTGCTGGCTGTCATACAGTCCATCGTCTTCATCAGCCCATTCCTCATCCGGGTCGGCTGGGCGATAGGTCGAATAGTCCGGATCGTTCTGATATCGATCGTTTGAGCGCCTGCGATACGTCCGTTCATCGTTAGACGGCGCGTCATCATTGTACGTGCCGGAACTCGTATCGTAATCTTGCGAGGGCTCTACAGGTCCTGGATCATATGTCGTGGATGGTGTGACGACCTGTGGTTGCGTCGCCGTTTTGCCCCACGGCAGTTGCTCTGACGCCGCTTGCGTCGCGGTTGCGCCAAGAGGCCAGCAGACAGCCAATGCCAGAAGTGTCGACAGGTTGTATGTCGCTCGAAGAGTCATCTGATTGATCCTGCGTCTGATCGCGGCACCTCAAGAGCATGGGTGCAGAAGCGAATTGAGCGGCAAATTCGCGGGGAAGTGTTGCGAAACTAAGGCTCTGCCGCGGCGGGGCTATGTCACAAGGTGGTTTTCACCTGCAAAACAGCATGCATCAGGACAATCCCAGCCCGGAGTGTTGCTGAAAAGCAACCGCGCAGATGTCTCGTACATGAGACATCTGCTGGCCTCAACATTGGCAAAACCTCGGGATGGTGCCACGTGCCCTTCGATGTTAGGTCATGACGTGATTTGTTCCTGCGTTCCCGTCGCCCTGCGACGCTACTCGTTTTACCGAGGTGCCGTCGTTTTGTGGTCCAGCCGCTGGTGATCGATATCGCTTTCGATCAGCCTTGAACACTCGAAGGAGCATAAGCCCGTGAGCGCCTCAGATCCCGTTTCCAATCTCGAATTGTCCGCCCTCATATCAAGCAAGATCTGCCATGACATCATTGGACCGGTCGGTGCGATCTTCAACGGACTTGAAGTGCTTGCCGAAGACGATGATCCGGAAAGCCGCGATTATGCACTCAATATCATCAAGGATTTCACGACACAGGCCTCTGCGAAGCTTCAGTTCGCACGTTTCGCGTTCGGAGCTGCGGGAACTGCTGGTGCGGTGATCGACCTGCGTAACGCGCATGACATCACACAAGCTTACCTTGCGGGTGAAAAGCAGACGCTCGACTGGCAGGTTCCCCCCGGACATATGGAAAAGGACCGTGTGAAGCTGCTGCTCAACATGATCTCAGCCGCGATCACGGCGCTGCCGCGGGGCGGCACGCTGCAGGTTGCCGTGATGGATCCGGAAGGGGCGCCATCTTTCATGATTCGCTGCTCGGGACAGGCTGCCCGCCCGCCGCAAAATCTGACGGAGTTTATCGCTGGCAACCACGCGGGCACACTCGATGCGCTGACAATCCAACCGTATTACACATGTCTGCTGGCACAATCGGCTGGTATGACGCTCAACGTCGCTCAGGACGGAGCTGATATTGTTCTGACGGCGCGGAGCTGACCCGGATTTCGGGACATACATTTTCAACTTGTTAAGGCTTCTGCGGCAGACTTCTCAGCAACGATGAGAGAAGCACCGGGTCCAAACTCTGTGCTGACGCGCGCGCAGAGGTGACTTGCTCCATGAAAATGTGCCTTGTGGTCGATGATTCCGACGTGGTGCGCCGCGTTGCCCGCTGCATTGCAGAAAAGTTGAACTTTGTTCCACTTGAAGCAGCGAACGGAATCGAAGCGCTCGAACAGTGCCGCAATGATATGCCCGACGCCATTCTTGTCGATTGGCAGATGCCCCACATGGACGGGGTGGAATTCATTGAAGCACTGCGCACGGAAGAAAATGGTGACCTACCAGCCGTATTCTACTGCGCAACCGAGCATGATGCGCCGCAGATCAACCGTGCGCTCAATGGTGGCGCCGTGGACTTCATGCTGAAACCATACGACTTCAATCTGGTTCGCGAAAAATTCCAGTTAGCTGGCCTCGTCTAAGCGCCTTTTTCGGGTGTGTGGTCAAGCAGCCCGGTCGACACTCTCCACGAGCCGCACGATATCCAGCATGATGTCGTTGAGCTGGAAGTCCTTCGGTGTATAAACTGCGGCGACACCGGCTGCCTTCAGTAATTGTGCGTCGTCTGGAGGAATAATTCCTCCAACGATAACAGGCACGTCGGTCAAACTCACGCTGTGCATCCGTTTCATCACGTCCTGCACCAGAGGCAAATGAGAACCTGACAGAATGGAAAGTCCAACCACATGGACTCCTTCTTCAAGGGCAGCGTTGACGATTTGTGCCGGTGTCAGACGTATCCCTTCGTAAACAACCTCCATACCGCTATCGCGTGCACGTACAGCAATCTGTTCCGCACCGTTCGAGTGGCCATCAAGCCCCGGCTTTCCAACCAGAAATTTCATACGTCTACCGATGGTTGCCGACGCCTTCGAGACAGCCGCCTGAACATCTGAAAGACCTTCCGCATCCCCTGGTGCAGCCTTACCCACTCCGGTGGGGGCGCGGTATTCGCCAAACACTTCGCGCAACAGGGTGCCCCATTCGCCGGTTGTCACACCGGCCTTAGCGGCAGCAATAGACGGCTCCATGATATTGCGTCCTTCGACGGCAGCAGACTTGAGGTCTGCGATGGCCGCTTCAACAGCCACGCTGTCGCGCGTCCCGCGCCAGGCCTCCAACGCCGCGATTTGATCCGCTTCCACACCTTGCGCTACCGTCAGTATCCCACCATCTTCGCCTGACGCCAGCGGGGACGGTTCAGTTTCTGTCCACTTGTTGACGCCCACCACAACTTGTTCGCCACTCTCGATCCGCGACAAGCGTAACGTATTGGATTCAACCAGGCGCTGCTTCATGTAGTCGATACTCGCGACTGCACCGCCCATCTGCTCGATTCGGATCAGTTCATCCCGTGCTTCAGCTTTCAGAGCCTCTACCTTGTCGGCAACTTCCTTTGATCCGTCAAAAATATCACCGTACTCAAGCAGATCCGTTTCGTACGCGAGGATTTGCTGCATGCGGATCGACCATTGCTGATCCCATGGGCGCGGCAAGCCAAGCGCTTCGTTCCATGCCGGCAACTGCACCGCCCTGGCTCGTGCGCCTTTCGAAAGGGTTACCGCAAGCATTTCGAGCAGGATGCGATACACATTGTTTTCAGGCTGCGGTTCCGTCAGACCAAGCGAGTTGACCTGGACACCATAACGGAAGCGACGCAGTTTCGGGTCCTCAACGCCGTAACGTTCCGCACAAATTTCATCCCAGAGTTCAGTGAATGCCCGCATCTTGCAGATTTCAGTGACAAAGCGCAGGCCGGCATTCACGAAGAAGGAAATCCGCCCGACAACGGTTGGAAAATCTTTTTCATCCACTTCACCCGAAGCTCGCACCGTGTCCAAAACTGATTGCGCCGTTGCAAGGGCGAAGCTGAGTTCCTGAACTGGCGTCGCCCCCGCTTCCTGAAGATGATAGGAGCACACATTGGTTGGGTTCCATTTGGGGATTTCCGTCCATGTGTAGCAAATGACATCCTTGATAAGACGCATGGAGGGTTCGGGTGGAAATATGTAAGTGCCGCGCGAGAGGTATTCTTTCATGATGTCGTTCTGCACCGTGCCGGAGAGCGCCTTGCGATCTGCCCCTTGCGCGTCCGCTGCCGCCACATAGAGCGCCAGCAACCACGGTGCCGTCGCATTGATCGTCATTGACGTATTCATCTTGTCCAGCGGAATGCCATCGAAGAGCGCCTTCATGTCTCCGAGATGCGAGATCGGCACGCCAACCTTGCCCACTTCGCCGCGCGCCAGCGGATGATCGCTGTCGTAACCAGTTTGTGTTGGCAAATCGAAGGCGACCGACAAGCCTGTCTGCCCCTTCGACAGGTTGGAGCGATAGAGCGCGTTGGACGCCGCCGCGGTTGAATGCCCGGAGTATGTACGAATGAGCCAGGGACGGTCGGGTTGCTTGGAGTCTGTCATGACATTCGGCCTGTCGAGTTAGCGTGTGCGACAATTGTGCAGGTTTTCTCAACATGCTGCAACGCAGCATTTCCGGGGGCTTTGTCGCATGGCGCTCACCACCAATCTGCCGCGTTGCCGCAGCGACATTACTGACACCCTGCGCTTATTTCGAATAAGCTAGTCTTCAACCATCAGCCTTGTCGCCAGGAGCCCCTCCCATGCTGGCTATGCTTGAAACTCTTGACGCCGTTTTGCTGGCGCGCGTCCAGTTTGCCTTCACCATTGCATTCCATTTTATCTTCCCGGCTTTCACGATCGGGCTTGCAAGTTATCTGGCTGTGCTCGAGGGACTTTGGTTGTGGACGAAGCGTGATGTTTATCTCGACCTGTTCCGCTTCTGGTTGAGAATCTTTGCTGTCACATTTGCCATGGGCGTCGTGTCCGGACTGGTGATGAGCTATCAGTTCGGTACGAACTGGAGCGTGTTTTCTGACAAAACAGGGGCAGTGCTCGGGCCGTTGCTCGGATACGAAGTTCTAAGCGCGTTTTTCCTTGAAGCCGGGTTTCTTGGCATCATGTTGTTCGGACTTAACCGTGTCGGCAAAGGATTACACTTCTCGGCAACCTGTCTTGTGGCGTTCGGAACATTGCTCTCCGCGTTCTGGATCCTTTCTGCGAATAGCTGGATGCAGACACCGACAGGTCATATCATCGAGCCGGAAACGGGGCGTTTTCTCGCGGACGACTGGTGGGCGATCGTTTTCAATCCCTCGTTCCCGTACCGTTTCGTGCACACGGTAATCTCGGCATACCTCACAACGGCCTTCATTGTCGGAGCTGTCGGCGCGTGGCATCTGCTCCGCCACCGCGGGGATCAGGCGGCGCGCACCATGTTCTCAATGGCCCTGTGGATGGCGGCACTCGTCGCGCCCCTCCAGCTTGTTGCCGGGCACGAGCATGGCGCAAATACGCTGAAGCATCAGCCTGCGAAAATCTCCGCCATGGAAGGTCATTTCAAGTCGTATCCAAATGGTGCGCCACTGATCTTGTTCGGTTTTCCGGACATGGAGAGCGGTGAGGTCACATCAAAAATCGAAATTCCGCGCCTTGGAAGTCTGGTGCTGAAAGGGGATCTCGATGCGCCGATCGATGGTCTCGACAAGGTCGACCGCAAGGATTGGCCCAATGTTCCGATTGTCTTCTGGAGCTTCCGGATCATGGTCGGGATCGGATTTGCGATGATCGGGATGGGCCTTCTCAGTCTGGTGTTGCGCATGACGGGCGGTTTGTATCACGCTGGCTGGTTTCATCGCCTTGCGGTGTTGATGGGGCCTTCTGGAATTGTTGCGGTGCTTGCCGGATGGTTCACAACAGAGGTTGGGCGGCAACCGTATACAGTTTACGGGCTGCTGCGCACATCAGAAAGCGTTGCACCGATCGGAGCGCCAGCGGTTGCCATGTCACTTCTTGCATTCATCATCGTCTACACGCTCGTGTTTGGTGCCGGAATTATTTACATCCTCCGCCTTATGCACACACCGCCAGGACGCGCGGACCTCGAACCGGTTGTTGACGGTCCTCTTCGCTCTGCGGGAGCCACATCTGGCCCGGCAATGAGCGCTGCAACCATCCATCCAGCCGAATAGGAAAGAAACCCATGGAACTTGATCTTCCGTTCATCTGGGCCGGACTGATTGCAACCGCGATCTATATCTATGTGGTGCTTGATGGATTTGATCTAGGTATCGGCATTTTATTCCCGTGGATCAGAGACGCGCAAGACCGTGATGTTGCGGTGAACTCTGTTGCGCCAGTTTGGGATGGTAACGAGACCTGGCTCATCCTCGGCGGAGGAGGTTTGTTCGCAGCTTTTCCTTTGGCTTACGCCGTTCTGATGCCAGCGCTCTACGGTCCGATCATTGCCATGCTGCTCGCGCTTGTGTTCCGGGGCGTAGCGTTCGAGTTCCGGTTTCGCTCCATCAACAACAAGCACTGGTGGGACCGCGGATTCTGGCTCGGCTCAACCGTGGCGGCGTTCGCACAGGGCGTCTGCCTCGGCACGGTGATACAAGGCATCGAAGTCTCAGGGCGTGCCTATGCAGGAGGGTGGTGGGATTGGTTGACGCCGTTCAGCATCATGACCGGCATCGCACTTGTTTGCGGATATGCCCTGCTCGGGATCGGATGGCTGATCCTCAAGACTGACGGGCCGCTTCGTGAACGGCTCTACAAGATGGCAAACCCAGCAGGCCTGCTGGTCCTCGGTCTGATCGGCATTGTCAGTCTCTGGACGCCGTTGCTGGACATCGACATTCAGACACGCTGGTTCTCCTGGCCGAACATCATTTTTGTGGCGCCGGTGCCTATCGCGGTTGCGCTGCTCGCCATGGTTTTTCACTCAGGCGTGAAGGCGCAACGCGATGCAGTGCCGTTCCTTGCGACCCTCGGACTTTTTCTGGTGTCCTACATCGGCCTTGCAATTAGCCTCTACCCTTACATGGTCCCGCGGGCGATCACGATCTGGGAAGCCGCCGCGCCTGCCAACAGCCAGATGTTCCTCCTGGTTGGCACGCTCGTACTACTCCCCATTATTCTCGGTTACACGGCGTATGCCTATTGGGTTTTCCGCGGCAAGATCGATCCGAATGAGGGGTATCATTGAGGATGCAAAGTCGCCTTTACCAGTTTGCATGGTTTATCGGACTCTGGCTTGCGGGCGTGGCGACCCTCGGGGTTGTGGCCTATGCGATCCGCTGGGTGATTGAGAGCCAGTTTCCAGGTTGAACACGCAGACCAATCACCCCGCATGGCCCCACATGCGGTAGAGGCCGAGAATGCCGCCAAGACCAATTAACATACCGGCGAACGTCACCATCATTGCGGAGATGAAATCTCGCGTTGAGATGTGTTGAATTAACCCAAGATCTTCATACGGCACGACGAACGGATCGCTGACCCCCAGTGCCAGGGCGATGAAATTTGCAAATGCGGCTGCGACTGCCAGGATCGGGAAAAACAGGATCGCCAGCAACAGGCTGTCGACCATGATGCGCAGAATGCGGGCTCCGATCAACGCCATCACGAACACCATGCCGAACGTAAGGGCATCAAGGCCCAGTGTGGTGCCGAGCTCTGACAGCAGATAATACACGCCGCAAGCAACCTCCGGACAAGCGTTTCCAATTCATCGAAATACGTTCATTCGGTAAAGTTTTCGCAAATCCTAATGCCTGCACCGACCGACAAAGTACCGCCTGCGACGTTTCCCCCGGAATGATCCATTAATGCTGCATTGCAATATATTTCGCCTCGGGTGTAGACACAGTGAGACGCAATGGGGAGAGCATGCATGAGCACCGCGACAAACGAGCAAACCGGGGCCCAGGTCCCTGAAGGCAAGGATCTTTACGAAATCGGCGAGATCCCGCCGCTCGGTCACGTGCCGAAGAACATGTACGCGTGGGCCATTCGCAAAGATCGCCACGGCGAACCCGAAGACGCGATGCAGGTCGAGGTTGTCCCGACGTGGGAGCTCGACAGCCACGAAGTGCTCGTTCTCGTTATGGCTGCGGGCGTCAACTATAATGGCGTGTGGGCTTCGCTCGGCCAACCGATTTCACCCTTCGACGGCCACAAGGCACCGTTCCACGTTGCTGGATCTGATGCTTCAGGCATCGTCTGGGCTGTTGGCCGCAAAGTGAACAACTGGAAGGTGGGCGACGAGGTTGTCATCCACTGCAACCAGGACGACGGCGACGACGAGGAATGCAACGGTGGCGATCCCATGTTCTCGCCAACCCAACGAATCTGGGGATATGAGACACCGGATGGTTCGTTTTCTCAGTTTTGCCGGGCGCAAGCGCAGCAACTCATGCCGCGCCCAAAACATCTGACCTGGGAAGAAAGCGCCTGCTACACACTGACCCTCGCTACGGCCTACCGCATGCTGTTCGGGCACCGGCCACACGTCCTGCGCCCAGGTCACAATGTTCTCATCTGGGGGGCATCTGGTGGTCTTGGCTCGTTTGCGGTGCAGCTTTGTGCAACGGCCGGTGCGAACGCGATTGGCGTGATCTCCGACGAGGACAAGCGCGACTTCGTCATGCAGCTCGGCGCCAAGGGTGTGATCAACCGAAAGGACTTTAATTGTTGGGGTGAGATCCCGGATATTGGCACTGATGAATATGGTGCGTGGTTTGCGGAGGCCCGCAAGTTCGGCAAGGCGATCTGGGATATCACCGGCAAGGGCGTGAACGTGGATTGCGTTTTTGAGCATCCCGGGCAAGCAACCTTCCCGGTCTCGACGTTCGTGTGCAAGCGCGGCGGGATGGTTGTGATTTGTGCCGGCACCACGGGTTACAAGCTGACCATGGATGCTCGCTACGTCTGGATGCACCAGAAGCGTGTGCAAGGCTCACACTTCGCACACCTCAAGCAAGCAAGCCAGGCGAACAAACTCGTGATTGAACGCCGTATCGATCCTGTAATGTCTGAAGTTTTCCCGTGGGAGCAGATTCCGAAGGCACACACGCGCATGCGCAAGAACGAGCATTTGCCCGGCAACATGGCCGTTCTGGTGTGCGCCCCGACCACGGGCCTGCGAACCTATGAAGACGTTCTGGAGATGGCGGAGAAGGCTTGAGAGCATGTTCGAGACTGGAACGTTTGGCACGTGAGACACGCCGCAAATGGCAGATCCTGGTTCATCATCCACCTGGTCAGTCTGTTGGGCCGACATATTGGGGATAGTCGGCTCGTGCGACCAACCTGGTGGATGATGAATACGGTGGACGCATGCACGCCCGGCAGGGGCGTACGCGTCTTGACTGGTGGCATGCTTTCTACATCTGGTTCCTGCTGAAATTCCGGATTCAAAGATAAACCAAACCTAAAAAACCGTTCTTTATCAAAGCCCTACGCTGTGATGTGATTTCTACGTATCTTAGTGATTCGCGAGCCGATCGACGGTCGCAAAATCGCAACCTATCTGCGCAATATCGCAACCTATTTTTCGTTTTCGGCGTGCAAACATCTTTGTCAACAACTTGAAAGTGACTGCAGCCTGTAATTTTTATTACAAGGACGTTCTATCGAGAAGGCTGCCACGTGTTTTCCACATTGCTACACTTTTGATCTCGAATGTTTTTTCCATAAATAAATAATCTGTGTCTCTCTTGAAACAGAAACGATGCGTATGTCCGTTTAGTGATGTTTTGTAAGATTTTCGGGTGACGCAATGTCGTCGTCTTGGCGTCGCGACGCTTGGTTCATCAGGGAACGAAACGAATGCGGACCTTAGTGTTTTCGATTCTTACGCTTGCGCTGGCTCTCGTTCCTGACCGTGCCGTCGCCATAGAGGGGGGCACGATTGCGGGTGTTGCAGGTGGAAGCGATATTCGATCCGCCCTTCCGGCTCCCCCGGGACTCTATGTTGCCGGAGCGCTCGCTCTCAGCCAGACTGAGAGCTTTTATGATGGCGGTGGTCGCGCAGTTCCTGCGTTGGCCGATCTGTGGTTTGAAGAATACATTGGCGCGGTCGGGGCATTGTATGTGCCATGAAGCTTTACTGAATATGGCGTTGCAGTGTTCCTCACCGCAGGAACATTGTTCTGATACGAAAGGGCGATCAGAACGATGGGGGTTATCATGCAACGCGCTCAAACGCTTGAGCATGATCCGCTCGTACGGATCACGGATGAAATTCTGAAACACGACCGTTTCAATTTCGCTATGCTGCGGTACGTTGAGAAAGTCATTGCCTGGCGTCGGCAACTCGGGGTCTTCAACCGCGTCGGCACAAGCCTCGGTCTGCATGTTTCGCACTATGTCATTTACTTTCATTTTGCGAACCGGGCAGGTCTTGTGGAACACGGCGCCACATTTTCGCGGATCCTGGAGATATGCGAGCAGCGTCAACAGTGCGGTGCACGAGCTGTACGTACGGTTCTCTCTGTGTTGCGGGTGATGGGGTACTTGCGTCAGGAGCGATCGCCAAGCGACGGCCGTGTGCAGGTGTACGCACCGACAGACAAGCTGACGCGTGAAGTGGTTGAGGGATTTGCCCTCAGTTTGTCAGTACTTGACGATCTGGAACCAGGAGGAAATTACGAAGACCGCGTTCGAAAAGACGCGGCGTTCCTGACTGACATTGTTACACATTCTGGTGGCGCTGTGGTGGTCGATGGCATCGAAATTGTCGAACCGTTTCCGGACATAAATGCCATTATTACAAAAGCCGGTGGTTTTCCGACCAGCATTTCTATTGCGGCCGCGCAAATCCGTAATATCGATTGTCCATCAGCGCGATCAATCGCAAAGGAGTTCAGAATTTCCCAGTCGCAGGTCCGAAGCGTGATCGACGAACTCGAAAAACGTGCACTAGTCGTTCGCTCTGAAAATGGTGCCATCGTTGATGCTTCACCCTTGGTATACCTGCACAGGATGCTGGTCGCACGAGAGTTGGCGCTGCACGTCAAACATACCTTGAAGCTTGAAACTTTTCCCGTCTGACGCAACGAAGAATAGTCCGTGACGGCGCAGGCGCGGACAAGGCATAGTGCATATCTTGCCTGCCTCCAGCCCTGTCCGGTCACATCATGCTTCTTCGCCTCGCGCCGTTGATCTTTGTCCTGCTCTGGGCAACGGGCTTCATTGGAGCAAAACTGGGCGCTCCGCACGCAGAGCCGTTCACGTTCCTTTCGATCCGGTTCCTGATTGTGGTGCCGATCATGGTGGTGATTGCGCTGATCTGGCGATCGAAATGGCCGTCGTCAACAGGATCTCTACATTCGCTCGTTACCGGTGCTTTGATCCACGGTTGTTATCTTGGCGGCGTGTTCTGGGCCATCGATAACGGAATATCTGCAGGTGCGTCCGCATTGATTGTCGGATTGCAACCGATCACCACTGCGCTGCTGGCGGCTCCTTTTCTAAACGAACGGCTAACCGTGCGCCATTGGTCAGGACTGCTGATCGGGCTTGCCGGCGTCGCACTGGTGCTTTTCCCGAAAGCTGATTTCTCCAGCTCAGGAACATCGCCCGAGACGGTCGGGGCCTGTATCGTCGCACTTTTTGCGATCACGTTCGGGACGATCTACCAGAAACGGTATGCAACCGGGACAAGCTTGCTCACTGGTGCCGTGTGGCAGTACACCGGCGCGCTGCTTGTCGTGGGCCTTGCCTCATTGTTGTTCGAAACCCGGGCCATAACGTGGGATATGGACTTCATCATCGCGCTGGTGTGGCTCGTCCTGGTCCTGTCTATTGGGGCGGTGACACTTCTCATGGTGCTCTTGCGTCAAAGCGAGGTGTCTCGTGTTGCCGCTCTGTTCTACCTCGTACCGGCGGTGGTTGCCGTTATGGCGTGGGGATTGTTCGGGGAAACGCTCGGGATTTCGCAGTTGATGGGGATTGTTCTGGTTGCAATCGCAGTCATTCTTGCGTCGCAACCCACTGCCAGTAATAAGTCTTGAAGAAACCGGCATTTGCCTGTCGCTACACGACGAGAGCACAGCAGATTCCGGCGGGTTAACGCGGATGAGGCCGAGCGCCGCGTGGGGAGAACCGGCTGATGACGCAGACACTATCGCAACTGATGGCAGACATGCAGGCGTTGCGTGAGCGACTGGCTGACGGCACCGCGCGCGCGCATACAGGCGAGGTTGCGACCGGTGACGTGGACGCTGCGATTGCCGCACTCGACAACGCCATCTTTGCTCTCAGTGGACAGACCATCTCCACGCAGCAATCGTCTGAGCCCGTCGTCGCCCATGCCCCGGCGAATCCGCCGTACGCCATTGTTGACGTCGAACAAGGCGCGCCAAACAATCTCACCCTCATTCGCGGCATCAGTTCTGCTACAGCATATGCCTTGACCAACGTCGGCATCACGCGATTTGCGCATATCGCAGGCCTGACTGCCCTGGATATCGATCAACTCAAGACCGACCTCGGTTACCGATGCACGATCAGTCGGGACAACTGGATCGAGCAAGCCGCCATTCTGGCAAAGGGCGACACAACAAGTTTTTCTCGCCGGGGTGGACCGCTTGGTGCATCGAGCATCGAGACACCAAGTGCTCAAGAGACAGTGAACAATAGCGACGCGGCATTACGGGAACCTGAGCGGGACGTTGTGACAGACAACGATTCAGACGCGCTTGTGGGTTCCGAAATCAAGACCGACGTTCCAGCAGGACCCATCGCAGCTGAGGTGCCGGGAGAGCTGGCCCAACCGGCTGCGCAGGCACGTACAAATAGCGAGACAATCGAGGGAGCCGTTGCGCATCCTTTGCCAATGCCAGAGTGCTCCATTTCGACAGATCATGCGTCCTCAAACCAATCAAAGATCGATCCCTACGCTGCGGGACCGTTTGAAGAACTTCTTCCCGCGCCAGAACCGAACGCATCCAACGTGGTGTTATCAGAACACGAGAGCTCAAGCAGCACTGAAGCTCTACCTATCGACGTGCCGACGTTCGAGGATATCACGCGTGGCGAGGACGAACACACGATAACAGAAGCCCTGGTTGCCACGCGTGCCAAAGCGGATGAATCGTTTGCTCCAGTCCCTGTGTCGGTTGATGATACAGACTATCCATTGATCGTGGAGAAGAAACCGGACGCCCTGATCGATGACGATATTTTTGCGGTTCTGCCGGAGCCCGTGGCCGTGCTCGCAGCGGAAAACAACGACCTCGTGACAGAACCAAGTGAGTTACCAACAACGGTTCGTGTTGCCCCTGTCGTTGAACCCGTCTTTGCGGACACGTCCGCTACAGAGATGACTGAACAGGCAGACCGTTCCAGCGAAACTCATGAAAAGCCTGCAACCGATGCTGCGCTGGCACGTGACGATGTTCCGTGGCCACAAGACATCACCGCCCCGACGGAGGTGAAAATTACCCCACCACCGATCGACACTTCGGATGGACGCATATCTCCGACCAATTCAGATCCTGAGTTGAGCGATATGCCGGTTAACGGCATCATTCAGGAAGACGAGTCTGAAACAGGTCTCGAGGCGACAGGGCTCGGAGCGATGCTTGCATCGTCAGAGCAAGAGACAGAAGACACTCCGTTGTCGCCGTTTGCAAGCGTCGCCGCGCCCAGTTTCACGCCCAGTGTGACGTCGCAACCGTCCGTACAGGCGGACATTGCGGACGCACCATTTGCGCCGATTATTCAGGACGAATACGCACCGCTTGGCGCAACCAACGAGGCAGCAAGCGTGGTCAGTATCAACGTGTCTGAAGAGGATTTCTCCGAGTCGGAAAACCTACGCTCTGAACTCGACGAGCAATTCGCACCAGTATTGCAAACAGCTCCACCACCACATGTTCCAGTGGGGGATCGCCTCTCGCCGTCACCTGCGACGATCGACCCATTGCCAGAACCGTTTTCTCCCCACAAAACAGCCGTTGATGAAGCTGAAATTGTGATCGTGCGCGACGGGGAAACCCAGGCCGCAGAGTTGAATATTCCGAAACTTGCAGGCCGCAACAACAGCTCCGGACTCGTCGGCAGGATCTCGCGAATGTTCGGCCGCAAGGACTAACCGATCGCCCACGCAAGCAGCGTCAAATGCGTCACGCTTCGATATTATTCGCAGACGCCTGACCAGACAGGATAATAAACCATGGTGGCAGTTCTCGCAGACGGCGTTGGTTCAACGCAGTCCGTTACGCTTGATCAACTCGCAGCAACACTCAAGGCTGCAGCAGTGGCAGCCACATCTGTCTATGATCAGGCACTTGCCACGCAACGTGAGGTTTTTGCTCCGAACGGCAAAGTCGACGCGACAACTATCGATGCTGGTCAACATGCGGCACATGGCCTTGCGTGGCTCGCAACCTACGCGACGGCTATTTCACAGATGGCTGACTATGTTGCGCGCCTTGGCACTGACGGACGACTGGGTGAATTGGAAGGCCTTCTTGCTCAAGCTGGTTGCGCTGAGTACTGCGAGCAAATTTCCGGTGGCATCATGATGAGCCAAGGCGAAATTATCCGTCTTGCGGATTTGGGCGTGACAGCGGCGGCGCTTGACACACCGCAGGTCCAGACGTTGCGAGACAATGGAAATACGCCTGCTGTCCGCTCTCGCATTATCGAACTGATCCGCGAACAGGCGGGTGCAGGTGTTTATGGCGATGCCGGACTGGATGAGACTTACGACGCCATCGGTTCGGAGATGCGACGGTTCGCAGAGACGGAAGTGCTCCCGCATGCACACGCGTGGCATCTTGCAAATGATTATATTCCCATGTCCATCATCGAGCAGATGTCGGAACTGGGTGTTTTTGGCCTGACGATCCCCGAAGATTTTGGCGGCCTTGGCCTTGGCAAGGAAAGCATGTGTATCGTGTCGGAAGAGCTTTCGCGCGGTTACATCGGTGTTGGCTCGCTGGGCACACGTTCAGAGATTGCCGCAGAGCTGATCTTGTGCGGCGGCACAGATGAGCAGAAGGCACACTGGTTGCCGAAAATAGCGTCTGGAGAAATTCTCCCAACTGCCGTTTTCACAGAACCCAACACAGGGTCGGATCTCGCCTCGCTCAAAACGCGCGCTGTACGTGACGGTGACGTCTATCGCATCACAGGACAGAAAACCTGGATCACGCATCCGGTCCGCGCCGATCTGATGACACTTCTGGCCCGTACTGATCCAGATGAAAAAGGTTATCGCGGGCTGTCCATGTTCCTGGTCGAAAAGCCGCGCGGAACAGACGATGATCCGTTCCCGGTCGAGGGCATGACAGGTGGCGAGATAGAAGTTCTAGGGTATCGCGGGATGAAAGAGTACGACATCTCTTTCGACAATTTCGAAGTTCCCGCATCAGCTTTGCTCGGCGGTGAGGAAGGCAACGGTTTCAAGCAACTGATGGAGACCTTCGAGGCCGCGCGCATTCAGACCGCAGCGCGCGCCGTTGGTGTTGCGCAATCAGCAATGGACCTTGCGCTCAAGTATGGTGAAGATCGCAACCAGTTCGGCAAGCCCATCATCAACTTCCCTCGCGTCGCCAACAAGATCGTCAACATGGCGGTTGAAACCATGATTGCGCGGCAACTGACGCTTTTCGCTGCGCGCGAAAAAGATCAGGGCCGACGTTGCGATGTGGAAGCGGGCATGGCCAAGTTGCACGGCGCACGCACCGCATGGTCTGCGGCAGATAACGCACTCCAGATCCACGGCGGGAATGGTTTTGCACTTGAGTACCCTATCAGCCGGGTGCTCTGCGATGCGCGAATCCTTAACATTTTCGAGGGCGCTGCCGAAATTCAGGCGCATGTCATTGCGCGCCGCCTGCTGGCCCAGGCGAACTGATCAATGATCAGGTGTCTGTGGTCTCTCGCAACGCCCAGAGCAGAGCATAACGGGTGATCTTGTTCTGGATGTCATCCGGTGCTGTGAGGTTCATGCGCTCAAGCGCTTCAGATTCGCCGAATGTCGGAGGTGCTCCACGCCATGTTCGCGCGGCGTGCCAGATCAGCCTGGGCTTATCGTGGGCATGGCCCTTGAGGTGTGTGAGGGCGTGAACCAGGCGCTGCTCCGTCTCCGTCATTTCCGTGCCGATCGGGAAGTGTGGCAAGTGACCGGCGTCGCACCTTGGGGACAAATCTGCCGCTATGCGCTCCGGTGTGTTGCCGCGATGGGCATCAGGAACCACATATCCCTTTTCGATTTTCCCTGCCTTTTTTGCCGTTGCGAGAAGGCGGTCCTGAAACCGGCTGTCGACGATGTTCAGCATAGCAGCGATACAGTCACGATCGGATTTTCCGCGCAGGTCAGCGATGCCGTACTCCGTCACCACGATATCGCGGAGGTGACGAGGAATGGTGGTGTGCCCGTAGCTCCAGACAATGTTGGATGTCGCACGCCCCCTGCTTTCCCGCACGGCTTTCACGGTGATGATGGAACGTGCGCCTTCCAGTTCGTGTGCCTGCGCAACAAAGTTGTACTGCCCGCCAACGCCGGATACGACCCGACCATCTTCCAACGCGTCTGACGTGACCGCGCCCATCAGGGTTGCCATGAGCGCGTTGTTCACAAAGCGTGCATCGCGGCGCTGCGCCCGTTTCAGGTGTTCGTCTCCGAAGAGATCGTTCACGAAAGAGATTGGCATCATCTGGATTTGTGCCAGGTCCTCGTCTGACATCTCGCGGAGTTCTCGATAGAACGACCTGGATCCAAGGAAAAATCCTCCGTGGATCAACGGACCAGGATCGTCTGCATTTGGCAGATAGGCGTTGGCTGCCCGCTTGATGATCCCGGCCTTCCTGAGTTCAAGCAGCCCTTCGACCAGCATTTCCGAGGATCCGTAGAGACCAACCTCGAAAGGGGCTCGCTCGCTTTGTAGCACTGCCTCACCATCGATCAGAGCAGAAATCATCTCATTGAACAGATCTGGTGTTCCATGTCGCAGCTTCAGTGCATGGGTGAGTGCGTCAGCGAATGAACCAATGCCGATTTGCAGCGTTCCACCGTCCTTGATCAAGGCCGCGACATGGAGGGCGGTCGCATAGTCATTCAGGGTGACCGGTTGCTTGGGCAGTGAAAAAAGATCGAATTGCGTTTCGGGCGTATTAAGTATCCCGGAAAATGCGCTCGTCGGCAGATCACCCAAGCCCGGCATGAAGGGCAATTGATCGTTCACCTGACCGACCAGCATGAACGGTGTTTCACCCGCGCGCCGGTCCATGCGTTCCAGAAAGTCGAGCGTAAGATCTGTATTACAGCTCAAGCTGTATCGCGCGTTCACGCCTTGCCCGCGCGCCGCCACGAGTTGAGCCAGTACATTGACCCCGGCGTCCAGCAAGTGCGCTGTGATATGTGTATAGTTTGCACTCAAATACGATTGCTGAACGTGAGGCGCGTTCAAACGTCGACCCGCGGGGAGGAAAAATTCATGAACATGGATGTTGTCAGGTAACATTCCACGCGCTTGTGCGCCCGCGTATGAGAGAGCCGGATAGTTGCCGCATAACCTTTGCAACAGAGGGGTGACGAACCGGGCTTCGAGACTGTTGCCTTCTTTCGGCACTTCCAGGGTCAACGCGGAATAGATCGTCAGCTCGATCGACGGGTCTTGTGCCGCCCTGTCATAGAGTGCGTTTGCAATATGGTTTGCCTTGCCGAGTCCCAACGGGAGGCCGAGGATCACATGTTTCCCGACGCGAGTCAGAATATCCTCTGCTGCCTCTTGCGGGGTGGCATATGCGGACGTGCTGTTTGCATCAGTCATCAAACAACCTGCGATCTTGGGCTTGTGGTCTACCCGATTGTGTGTCCTGCAGTTGCTTCTTCAACATTTCCGCAGCCTTGGCATAACCGCCGTCCGCGCCATCAACAAAGTGGATGTGATCCCGCGTTACGTTTGATGGAACGATGCATGTCATCAAGGCACGTTGCTGGCGATGCAGGCCGTAGGCGGCAATACCTTGCTTCACCGCGTCATCGAGCAAGGCTTCCAGTTGCTCAATTACAGGCAATGCACAATCAACAGTCAATTTCATACCGTCATCAAATTTTCGAAAATCCGAGTTGGCGCGGAGATCATCGCGATAAAGTGTCGGGTCAAAGCCTCCGGTCCGAATATTGAATTTAAAGAGTGTCCAGGCGAACAAAGCAAACGCACGCAATCCAACACGCCTGGCAAAGCGTGCGCCTGGTGGTGTGCTGGCACGGAGTTCCAGGTCAAGCCCAGCAGGAAAGGCAGAAAACCGTGCATTATCCGGTGTTATTGGATGGCCTTCATTCTCTCCGGCCGTGTGAATGATATCTAGCACACTTGTTTCAAGCGTCTGATACGCAACCGTTGAGGCATCTGGATGCGGTTGAACAATCAATGAGATAATTTCTCCTCGCTGTGCGTCCGCCGGACGCCAACGGCACGACAACCCTTCCAGATCCGGACGCACGCCCACCGACGCCCGTGCCACTTCGTAGCGTCCTGCCTTCATTTCGCGTTCAGCCCAGGCCAGACCACCACCAGCGAACATGGCGTAGCTGACGTTATCGTTCGGGGCAAAGCGGGCAAGGAGGACATCCAGCCCCTCGCGACGGATATTCGCAACAGGCACCAGAGCCGCCCGCAAGCGCAAGTCCGTCTCATCCGTCGTCCATCGTCGCATTGCCGAGAGTGCACTCCGTGCAGAGTCCTCGAAGTCCGGGGGCACGACAAAGGTTGCCCCGTCACCGCCAAAGACAAACGGAAATGTGCGTGTTCCTGTTGCGTTCATCGTTGCAGCAATTACGCCTGCGCCGATCATGTTGACAGTCTTGTATGCTCCGTTTGCGATCGCCTCGGTTGAACCGATTACATCTGCCGAACCGACAAGCCAGCCGTCCGGTACTGGCATATAGCGATTGGAATTCACCCCGTCGCGAAAGCGGTGGAGTACCGGCACACCTTCGAGAAAACGTTCGAGTGCAGCAAGACCGACCTTGTTTTCCTCGCCCTCAGAACCGTCATGCATCCCTCAACCCCAGTTCCAGAAGTCTTGCCCCTCGCGGCGGAAGGCACCGGCGGCAATCATCTTGTGAACCTCGTCTGCACCGTCGAGAATGCGCGCCTGCCGAGCGTAGCGGTAGATCCATTCAAGAATTGTGTCCTTCGAATATCCGCGGGCACCATTCAGCTGAATGGCGGTGTCCGCCGCGCGATGCAACAGGCCCGCGCAGAACAGTTTTGCCATGGAAACATTCTTCATGGCAGCGCGTCCGCCATGCCGGTCGATCAACCACGCGGCGTGCATGGTCATCAACCGACCAATCTGAATATCGCGTGCGACCTCACCCATCATCATTTGCACGCTCTCACGATCGGCCAACTTGATGCCGAACCCTTCGCGCTCCTCAATGTAAGCCTGCGCGATTTCCATGCAGCGCCGAGCGAGACCGAGCCAGCGCATACAGTGGGTCAAGCGAGCTGGAACCAGGCGGGTCTGTGCGACACGCATACCCTGCCCAACATTGAGCAAACGATTTTCATCCGGCACGACCACATCTTTGAAGGAAATCTCACAGTGGCCACCGTGTTCTTCCGGTCCCATAATCGGCACCTTGCGGACAATTTCAAAACCTTCCGCATCACGCGGAACAATAATCGCGGTCAGTTGACGACGTGGCTCGTCCGACGTGCGCACCAGTGTGATGAAGAAATCTGCCCACATCGCCCCCGTGATGAACCACTTGCTGCCGTTGATTTTCCAATGATCGTTTCCTTGCGGAATGGCACTGGTCTGGATCATTGTCGGGTCGGATCCTCCTCCCGGATGCTGTTCTGTCATGGCAATGGCGCCACGCTTGCCGTCGACAATCATCGGCTTCAGCCACTTTTCCTTCTGCTCCGGCGTACCGATTTCATTGAGAACGCGCATGTTGCCGTCGTCAGGGGCCGCGCAGTTGAACACCGCCGGTCCAAAGATCGAGAAGTTGGCTTCGTCATACATCACGGCTTGCCCAACCATTGGCAGCCCCATACCGCCAATTTCCTTTGGCACCTGAGGGCACCACAAACCCTCCGCACGCGCCCTCTCCCGCAATACTTCGAGGTTTGCGTGATTCAGGTTCTCGTGTTCATCGTAGTTGGCCTGATTCATCTCAAGGGGGATGATGTGATCGGCGACGAATGCACGGGTGCGCGCCTGCACGTCTTGAATTTCGGGCGTGAGCGTAAAATCCATGGTCTTTCGATCCGATCGCTGTTGTCATGGTCGCGCGAGCGTTAACACACCACAACAATATCGGTAACGATAGACGCTCAATGGGGGCATGCGTCGTCTATTTCGCGACTGGGCTTCCCTGCCCGGGTTGCAATATGGTGCAGCGATCCAAATGTCATGTCACATAAATTTGGTTCGACTTGTGGTTGGCGCGAGCCTAGTGCATTCGCAAACAAGGGATCAGACGTCATGGGGTACAAGTACGCAGAGATTGCTTTTACCGATACTGTGAAGGCCCTGCAGGAACAATTGGGCAGCCGTGCCATGTATGCGCGTCAGGAAGCTGACGGCGATCGGGACTGGATGATCGGCACGCGCGAAACCGCGTTCATCGCAGCGCGCGACAGTTTCTATATGGCAAGCGTAAGCGAAACGGGCTGGCCCTATCTGCAGCACCGAGGAGGCCCAACAGGTTTTCTGAAGGTGCTTGATGAGCAAACACTCGGTTTTGCGGACTACACGGGCAACCGCCAGTATATCAGTACGGGGAATCTGATGACGGATGACCGGGTTTCGCTGATCCTTATGGATTATCCAAACAAGGCACGGATGAAACTCCTTGGTCGTGTGGAGATTATCTCGATGGCTGATACCGAAACATTGCAAAAACTCGTCGTTCCGGACTATCGCGCCAGGATCGAACGGGGGTTCAGGATCAGACTGGAAGCCATCGACTGGAACTGCCCGCAGCACATTACACCGCGCTTCACCGTCGCAGAAACCGAAGCGATCACTCTCACACTTGCACAACGCATCGCTGAGCTGGAAGCAGAGGTCGTGCGGTTGGGGGGTAGTGGCTCCAATTGAGTTACTCAAATCTGGAATCAAAAAAGGGGAGCCAGATTAGCTCCCCTTCAGATCTCACACGAACAGCGCCCTAAAGCGCCATTCGAATTCTTGTCACGCTGCGATTCAGGCTGCAGCTTCTGCGGCAGCTGGCGCTTCCACGACAGGTTGCGCTGCACCGTCCGGATCGCGCAGCACGTAACCACGTCCCCAAACCGTTTCGATATAGTGTTCTCCACCTGTGGCTGCAGCGAGTTTCTTGCGCAGCTTGCAGATGAAGACATCAATGATCTTGAGTTCTGGTTCGTCCATGCCGCCATAGAGGTGGTTCAGGAACATTTCCTTCGTGAGCGTCGTGCCCTTGCGCAGCGAGAGAAGCTCCAACATCTGGTATTCCTTGCCAGTGAGGTGAACGCGCTGGGCATTCACTTCGACTGTCTTGGCATCCAGGTTCACTTTCAGATCACCCGTCGAAATCACCGACTGGGCATGGCCCTTGGAACGGCGGACAATAGCGTGGATTCGTGCAACCAGCTCATCCTTGTGGAAGGGCTTGGTCATATAGTCATCAGCACCAACGCCAAGTCCCTTTACCTTGTCATCTATGCCGGCAAGACCAGACAGGATCAGGATTGGTGTTTGCACCTTGGAGACACGAAGCGTCTTCAAAACCTCGTAACCGCTCACATCAGGCAAATTCAGATCCAGCAGAATGATGTCGTAATCATAGAGCTTGCCAAGATCGACACCCTCTTCGCCAAGATCGGTCGTGTAACAATTGAACCCTTCGGATTCCAGCATCAGTTCGATGCTCTGCGCTGTCGCGCGATCGTCTTCAATTAAAAGGACTCGCATCTATCCCTCGTTCCCCGAACTGTTTCTGGCAGCCGCCCCTGCCAACCGACACTTCGCAACTGGCTTCTGGTTAACTCATCTTCAGAAAGGTAAAGCCCAGAAGTTAACAAAACCTGATTGGCCGTCCGATAATCATACCTATTGGGCGAACTGATCCGACCAACGAGTCTGCATACGCAATATGAGATGCGATAATTCGGATCCACCGAACGAAACGCGCACGCAATGCTGCGCGAATCACCTGCCCCGCCTAAACGAATCACTTACCCACAATTTTCTATCAGATTTGCACAGTGTGCCAAACAACGATTCGGACACACTTGCAGCGAAAATATAGTTGCAGAGTCAAGCCTTCAGGCCCGCTCTAGTTTACTGGAGCTTAATTGAGGTGTGCAATACTCCCCTTTGTCGTGCAGGCGATGGAGAGGGCAAAGCACCCGATGTGAAGACATATCGGATTTCTGGCACACCTTTTGTATCCGCAGGTCATCGGTTCGAATTTGTAAAGGGTATCGAACTCATGAAGTCTCGTGAGACCGTAGTCCAGCTGCGGAGATTTGACGTCGAGGAAAAGCAGCGCAAAGTTGCGGACCTTGAGAATATGATTGCGGAGTTCGGTCGCATGGCCAGCGACCTGGAGCAGCAGATTGCTGCCGAAGAAACCCGGGCCGGCGTCACGGATCCGAGTCACTTCTCATATCCGCCTTTTGCCAAGGCTGCAGCGCAGCGTCGCGACAACCTGGCTACATCGATTCAAGACCTAATGGTCAAGTTCGATTTGGCTCAAGGTGAGCTTGAGCAAGCTCGTGAGGTGTATCGCAAGGCCCAGCAGCGTGAAGAACGGCGCCAGGACAGTTCGTCCGGGCCAAAAGACGAGATCACGGTTGCGGCGGCATCTCGCAGCTTCTAAGCCACTCGCTGCACAAACTGTGACACGATCCACAACGTCGCGCATAATCTGCGCGGCGTTTTACTTTTTGATATGACGATTTAACAGTTGCAACAGCCACCGTTGCGCCACTACGCCGTATACTCATCATGAAATACGGCCAGGTGCCATTGTGCTGCCGTGAATGCCGTTTCTAGCTTGGCCATCTGCTGATATTGTGCACGTGATTCCTATCTTGGACGCCACAGGCTCTGAGATATCCCGTCAGTCGCTGGTGAGCTGAGAGACGCATGTTTTCACGGTCAAACCAAGCTAGGGTCATTATCACGTGTCTTGTGTCGATGGCTGTATCAGCATGTGCCGGGGGGCCAACTCTGCCGCCACCCGGCGTCACAACCGCTCCCATAACGACCGCAGCGAGCACCGCGCTCACACTTGTGGATCCCCTTGGCGATGAGGCGGCCAAAGGATTGACAGGGTCTTCGCTCGTACCGAGCAAGCTGCCGAGCGTTTACACCCGCCTTGCACGCGGATTGAACAGGTGCTGGCTGAAAGATGGCCGTCCGCTTGGACGTGAGTATGTTCTCTACGCGAAGGTTGATCCTGCGCCGGCTTCAAACGGCACGATATCGATCCATTTTCGCTCACCGACGGGACGCAAAGCGCTTAAAGCCTATCAGATTGATCTGATTGGTGCGGGCGAGCAGACGCGTGTCACAACAACCAATCTCAAACTCTTGCCACGCGAATCCAAAGCCATTTCACGAGATGTTGAGAGATGGGCTCTGAGCGGTGCGGATTGCAGCACGCGCAAAGCCCATGTTCCACCGCCAGGGCGCCGCCCCGGTCGGGCGAAGCCACGCGGGCAGGCTTTTTAAACCTGACGCGCCGCGAATTTTCGGGGCCAGAACCAACAAGCGCCACATGCGGAGCATGTGGCGCTCATACAATGCACAGCACAGGCGAACCCGTTGCTGACATTATTCGAATTTATCAGGACAGATCATGACACAGTGATGACGCTTTGGTTCGCGCAACCGGCAAAGTGATCTGATTTCCGAGGCTCAGCCCCGGTAGTCCTGAACGCGTGTGGCGCGCAATCCGGCAAGACCATGCTTGTCGATCGAGCGCTGCCAGCTCAGAAATTCGTCAACGGTCAGCCGGTAGCGATCGCACGCTTCATCGAGGCTCAGCAGCCCACCGCGAACGGCAGCCACAACCTCGGCCTTGCGCCGGATAACCCAACGCTTGGTTTCCGGAGACGGAAGATCGGCAATTGTCAAAGGACTTCCATCCGGTCCGATAACGTAGCGCGCACGCGCCCTATATGGTTGCTCGGTCATATTACTCAACACCTGACCTTTGTAATTGTAGGTAACGATAACGGATTGCATTTAAAATCCCCTTACCGTCTATGGTGAACGTTCTTGAAAGAACCGTGCCAAAATCGGTTAACATGCGACTGAAGAGGGCACTTCGTTCCAAAAGTATGGTCAATCGTGCGAAATCGGTGCACGATCCGCGCCAGAGATGATGTGTACGATAACAATAACGCCGGTTGCCATATGCCCGTGCAGATGATTTGACCCAACGAGCCAACCAGCGCAAAACACACCTGAATTGGCTTTTACGCCGCCAGGAATGACAATCGAATGACACACACTGACACACTGCAAGACTACACATGGCTCCACGAACATATGGGCCTGCACGGCGCACCAGCCGACAACCGTGTGGTTGTTGCGATGTCTGGGGGCGTGGATTCGTCCGTTGTGGCCGGACTTTTGAAACATGCGGGATATGATGTCGTTGGCGTTACGCTGCAACTTTACGACCACGGAGAAGCGGTGCAACGTAAAGGAGCCTGCTGTGCCGGGCAGGACATCCACGATGCGCGACGGGTGGCCGCCAAACTCAATATTCCACATTATGTTCTGAACTACGAAGATCGCTTCTCACAAAGCGTGATGGAGAAATTTGCAGATTCCTATCTTGCCGGGGAAACACCGATTCCGTGCGTAACATGCAATCAGACGGTCAAGTTCAAGGATCTGCTCGGAACCGCGCGTGATCTTGGCGCGGTTGCGCTTGCGACTGGGCATTATATCTCCAGCCGGTCCTCGGGAAATCGCCGCACGCTTTACCGCGCGCTCGATGGCGATCGCGACCAGAGTTATTTCCTCTTTGCGACAACACAGGAGCAGCTCGATTATCTTCGCTTCCCGCTTGGCGATTTGCCCAAACCGGATGTGCGTGCACTGGCCGATCAGTTCGGACTCGACATTGCTGCCAAACCCGACAGTCAGGACATCTGCTTCGTGCCAACGGGGCGTTACACCTCCGTGATTGAAAAACTTCGCCCTGGAGCTGCCGAGGCGGGAGATATCGTGCATATCGATGGCCGCATTCTCGGGCAACACGACGGCATTATCAACTACACGATTGGTCAACGGCGCGGTATCGGGGTCTCTTCAAGCGATCCGCTTTATGTTGTTCGCCTCGATCCGGATGAAAAACGTGTTGTGGTTGGCCCGCGCGAGGCACTCCTGGTCCGCACGGTGCAATTGCGCGAGATGAACTGGGTCGGCGATCCGGCTCTGTCAGAAATCCCGGCTGATGGCCTTCCAGTCTGGGCGCGCATCCGTTCGACCCAGCCACCGGAATCCGGGCGCCTGCACGTCGAAGGCGGTGTGGTCCGTGTAACGCTTGAGGATGGTGAGCTTGGCGTGGCAGCTGGACAGGCCTGCGTGTTGTATGAAAGTGGCGACGACCGTGCACGCGTCCTTGGCGGCGGCTGGATCGCATCTGCGAAACCGGAGCTGACCTTCTCGCTTGATGCTGGAACAGCATCGACCGGTCGCATCGCGGCTGAGGCCTGACCGCACGTGGTGTCGCATGACCAGAGCGGAGACGTCGGCCTCAAGGGCCTTGGATCACATGCCCATGGTGCCGATCCGCGTAACGAAATCATTCTGATATCGGTGAATGGCACAATCGTTCCACGCGCAGAGGCCGTCGTTTCCGTTTTCGATTCCGGTTTCATTCTCGGCGATGGCGTCTGGGAAGGTCTACGCGTCGTGGACGGCGGCATCACCTTTCTCAAGGCACACCTGAAACGCCTGTACGAAGGCGCGCGTGCCATCGACATGGATATTGGTATTCCTCCCTCGGAACTTGCCGAACGAATCTTCGATTGCCTTGATGCAAACGAGATGACCGACGGAGCGCACATTCGTCTCATGGTGACACGCGGGGTGAAATCCACACCGTATCAGGATCCGCGTATGACGGTTACACCTGCTACCATCGTTATTATCCCCGAATACAAGCTGCCCGCCGTGGACAACGCAACGCGAGGGCTTTCGCTTTTCACCTCTGCAATACGCCGCACTGGCCCGGACCAACAGGATCAGAAGCTCAACAGCCATTCGAAACTGAATTGTATCCAGGCCTGCATCCAGGCGACGAAAGCCGGTGCAGACGAAGCCTTGATGCTCGACCCACGCGGGTTCGTCGCTACGTGCAATTCCACACACTTCTTCATTGTGCGCGATGGCGAGGTCTGGACATCTCCTGGCATGTACTGCCTCGGCGGGATCACACGGAAAAATATTATA
Organism: uncultured Hyphomicrobiaceae bacterium; assembly: GCA_937931785.1. Classification (GTDB taxonomy): domain Bacteria; phylum Pseudomonadota; class Alphaproteobacteria; order Rhizobiales; family CALHAX01; genus CALHAX01. The sequence continues at coordinate 33,793 of CALHAX010000007.1, forward strand.
CGCGTCTGCCGCGAGAACGATATTCCAGTTTTCGAGAAGGATTTTTCTCTCGTTGACGTTTATGGCGCTGATGAAGCTTTCGTTACAGGGACCTTTGCCGGTGTGACACCGGTGCGTGAGGTTGACGGACGTCGACTTGGCAATCCACTAGAGAGCTACGGCGTACAAGACATCACGTTGCCCGGCCCCACCACAGACGCAATCCGTACCGCATACAAGAGCATGGCCCGACGAGACGTCGTGCGCCGCGGAGATATCTCGTGACGACCAATGACATCAGGCGCATCGTCATGTGGTCCGGACCACGCAATCTTTCGACAGCAATGATGCGATCTTTCGGCAACCGCCCTGATACAACGGCGATCGACGAACCATTTTATGCCGCTTACCTTGCCGCAACAGGCATCGACCATCCGATGCGGGACGACATTCTGGCGTCGCAACCGAATACCCCGGCTGATGTTGCGCTTGACCTCGCCTCCCGCACCGTTACGCGTGAAGCTGGCACCTCCGTCCAGTATGAAAAGCACATGACCCATCACATGGTGCCGTCCATGCCACGCGACTGGTTCAATGACGCTACCCATGTCTTCCTGATCCGCCACCCAGAGCGCGTCACTGCCAGTTACGCCGCCAAACGTGATACCGTGTCCCTGGCGGATCTCGGATTCGGGCAACAGGTGGAGTTGTTCGATCAGGTGTGCCAGCAGACAGGGCAAGTCCCGGCAGTTATAGACAGCGATGACGTTCTGGCTGCGCCGCACACAATCCTCTCAGCGCTCTGCGCACTCATTGATCTGCCGTTTGATGACTCGATGCTCACATGGCCCGCTGGTCGCTGGCCATGTGATGGTGTTTGGGGGAAGCATTGGTATGGAGCAGTGGAAAAATCGACAGCATTCGCACCCGCCTCCCTCTCGCCAGAGCTTCCCACCGACGACTTGCGCAACATTTCGGAAGCGGCGATGCCACACTACAAACGACTCGCGACCTATCGCATTGGCTGAGTACGCTTGCGATTGAAGCCCAGTGATCCAGAGCCCCATGGATCCATGCCTCCGATCGACATGCCGATAACAACTTTTTTATATCCAGCATTTGCATTCTACCATGCCGTATCCACGCAATACGCTCCACTTCGGTTTCATCTCGTCCTGTCAATTGTCCGACCGCAGCAGCAATCGGACAAATTGAGTATTTGAACCCAGAGACAGTTCTGCTCATCGAGGCTTGCATTAGGCCGCTTGCTTTTCAGCCTATTAACATTTCCCCTCCTTGGTTGACCTGAACGTCACTTCAAAAGTTACTCAGTTCAATCAATTTTCAGGGAGGTTTTTTCTATAAATTTACATTTTGGATCTAGCGTGAGCAGGCTTTACATGGCTTGGCCATGCGAAAGTTAAGCATTCCTGGAGGGTTGGTGCATTGCGACTTACTTATAAATTTCTTCGTGACAAACGAGGTTCCGTTGCAACAATCTTTGGCCTCCTTCTCCTTCCGATGGTTCTCTTTACGGGGGTCATTGTAGATGTTGGTCGCGCGTACAATATGCAAAACAAGATCCAGCGTTCCCTTGATGCAGCTGTTCTTGCTGCTGTGATTGCCATCAATCGCGGAGAAGACAAGCAGAAGGCCCAAGACCAAGCCAAACGTGTTTTTTCCGAATACAGTAGTGCAGACAAGGTCGCGAGCACATTCACCCCTGATTTCAGCGTGGCGATCAAATCCGATACCATTGAGGTGTCTGCCAAGGCAGATGGTAAAGTTGACACTCACTTTGCCAAAATTGCCGGGTTTGATACCTTCGATGTCGGTGTATCCGCATCGAGCAGTTACGCACGTCCCACCGACGAGATCACGCTCGTTCTGGATGTGTCCTGGTCAATGCGGTATGGATCGAAAATTCAGAACATGAAAAAGGCTGCCGAAGCCTTCGTAACCCAAATGCAACCGTTTGACGATGGTGAAGCATATCGCATCTTCAATATTGTCCCTTTTGCCATGCGTGTGAACATGGGGTCTGACTTTAGAGATTGGGTCGGCAGCCGCAAGGACGATTTCGTTGGTTGCCTCGAACCTGAAGGTGACATTGTCCCGGCGACGGATAGAATTTCAAACCCCGCTCCGGGATACTACTATCCATTCAATCACGTCGTCCATGGAGACTCCGGTGCATCAATGTGCCCACCGGATGATTCGAGGATCGAGTTATTTTCGTCGGCTGAGCGCGAGTTGACGACGCGCATTCGCAACATGGAGCTTGGGTTCGGCACCGCCACTGATATCGGTGTGCTGTGGGGGTGGCGCACGCTGTCTCCAAATTGGAGGTCGGAATTTGGCAGAAATGCACGCTTTCCGAAGAACTACGGCAAAACAAACCGAAAAATCATGGTCGTTCTGACGGACGGACGCCTCGTCAGATCTGACTGGAAACCTTACGAGAGCGCCAATGGCAAAAAAACCGGAAACAAAACAGTTGAAGAGAGCTTCAATGGTGTCTGTAGCGGGATCAGGCAGCAGGGCGAAATTACAGTTTACACGATTGGCTTCAACCTTGACAGCGCAGATGCCAGCATGGTCACTGCACTAAAAAATTGCACCTCGAAAGGTGGTCGGTATTTTGACGCGAACAGCAGCGAACTCGAAGACGTGTTCAAGGAAATCGCCGAGGAACTATCCGTTGTGAGGATTACTGGTTAAGTCGAACACACTATTGAAAAGCGTCAGATTTGATTTACCGCACCAAGAATCCCAGGCTGGCGATATCCTTTGGGGAGAGCGCTATGTCTGCCAGTGTGTACTGCCTTAATACCGATTGAAAGGCGTCGAGTGCAGCGCTGAGGACGCCCGGCAACTTGCAGGCCTTGGTCAGGACGCACCGATTGTTGTCTCGCATGCATTCAACCATCGCAAAATCAGGTTCGGTCGCAATGATAACGTCAGCCAGATTGATATCTTCAGGAGGGTTCGCCAGAGTGTATCCTCCTGATCGGCCTCGAAATGCTTTCAGAAAACCCGCTCGTGTGAGCGTGTTGACCACTTTCATCAGGTGCGCGCGCGAAACGTCCAGCAGTTCCGCTGTATGATCAATTGTCATGAGATGGTCCGGATTGGCGGCAGCCACCAACAGAACCCTGATAGATAGATCGGAAAAACCGGTCAGACGCATGGCAAGTATCTCGTGAGCAAGTGGATATCGAGACAGTTAGCACAAGTCGCCCGCTTGTTCCTTTTCGATGCGACATCAATCGAAGATCGGTGCGTCACCTTTTTTCAAGCGTCCATTCGCAATGCCAAGCGACAGCCCGCGACCGATCCGATTTGCTAGCTCGCCGATGTGTTGCGCCTGATCCGACGTCAAGGTTTGCCCCGCGACGTCATGAAACACCTCAAGCCATTCAGCGAAGTGCTCCGGTTGAATGTCATGGTTCGCCATATGAACCTGCATCGGGGTTCCAGAGTAACTGTTGTCCATACCGATGGCATTTCGCCAGAACGACGCGATCTTGGCTTCATGATGACGCCACGCAGCATCGTCTGCACCGACGGCCTTGATAAATATCGGACCAAGAACATCGTGTTCACGGATACGTGCATAAAAACATGCGACTAGTTGCTCAATTTCCTCGGCCGTGATTTCAAACCGCTGCATGGGAAACAATCCTGCGAAAGCTTGTGAGACGTGACCTCGGAAGCAGGCGTTACTATCTTGACATGCAGCCCGATGCAACTGCAAAAGGTGTATAACATATAGATCTTTTAACTGTGAGCTATCATGACCTTTGTCGTCACAGACAATTGTATCAAATGCAAACACACGGATTGTGTTGAAGTGTGCCCGGTCGATTGTTTTTACGAGGGCGCCAACATGCTCGTCATTCATCCTGACGAGTGTATCGATTGTGGTGTCTGCGTTCCTGAATGTCCGGTCGAAGCCATTGTTTCTGACACAGACCCAACCGGCACACCGGACTGGGTCGCATTGAATGGCAAATACTCCGAGATCTGGCCCAACATCACGATGAAGAAAGAGCCGTTCGAGGATGCCGAGAAATTCGACGGCGAGCCTGATAAGCTCGAAAAATATTTTCTCCCGGATCCGGGAACCGGAGATTGATACCTCGCCTGATACAGTCCCGGCTCAAATCGGATTTACCGGCGCTTGAGATGACATGCGTCAATGGCACTTTTCAAAACCACAGCATGGTTTTCTGTTTCGCTACGGGCACCATAGATCAGCGTCACAACGCCACCGGCTGCCAGGTCAGCCAGACGACTGACTTCGGCGGCTTGTTCCGGGCGTTGCAGTTCGGCCCGATAGGACGCGGAAAATTCCAGCCAGCGGTCACTCCTGTGATCAAACCACTTCCGTAATTCTGTACTTGGTGCGACGTCCTTCAACCATTCGTCGATGTTCAGATCCGTCCGCTTCACTCCGCGTGGCCAGAGGCGATCCACAAGGACCCTGTGTCCATCGACCTCTTCAGCCGGCAAATAAGCGCGTTTGATTGACAACATCTGGCGATCCACCCTGTCATGGGTCGGTTATAGCGCGTCTGAGCCAAATGGACTCATGACGCGACGATCCAAGTCGCTCCACTGACATCCCGGTGTTTCCATTCAAATTGGACACACCTACGAGACATCCAACCAAAACTTGTTGGCCTGCGCAATCGTCTGAAAATTTATGGCCACGACCTGCGACGCCATCGTGAGGCTATCAGCGTCGTTGGCATACACACCGCGAAGCCGCGAACGAACGTCGTCGTCTGGCTGCATTTTCTTGACAGCCATGCGCGACAACAAAATCGCCAGTTCATATCCCTCCTCGGGCGTATCCGTCTTCAAGCTTTCCAACCAACTCATTCGCCTGTCCTCCACCAATCGACGCATTTATTCCGACCTGACAATGACCACTTATATGGCCGTTACCAGCAAAGATACATAAAGCCGCATATAAATTACATCTTTTGCAATGGGCTACAAAGCGTACTATGGTAATGCAAAAGTACGGATGCCTGCCATCGCACTGTTCATTACCTCCGAAGGCCAGATGACCAATCGGATTATGGCCCAGAACATTGCCACCTGTATCAAACTTGAAGTTTCGAGATCACGTCATGTCAGCAACTCAAGCAATCCCACAATCCCGAATGAAAAAGATTTCTCATGGCGACGCGACCGCTGAGATCCTGGGCTGGTTGAGGGCCGGTAGAGCCGACTTTCGTGCCAGTCCCCTTCGGTCGACAGCATATGGCGTAGCTTTTTTCGTACTGAGCTGGGGGGTGATCGGCGCGCTCTGGCTGACCGGTCTTGAATGGATGTTGCTGCCAGCCGTTGCCGGAGCACTTTTGGTTGGTCCGGTTGTCGCTGTTGGACTCTACCAGATCAGCCGCGAGATTGAAGAGGGCGAAGGCTCACAAATCGCAGCGCCTGGACAGATCGCCCTTGTCGGTGGGGTTCTCATGATCTTGTTTTTGACCTGGATCAGGTCCGCTACAATTATTTTCGCGCTGTTCTTCGGGCTCAAGCCGTTTCCGGGATTTCTGGAGACGCTCAGCACGTTATTCCTCACAGTGGAGGGCATTGGTCTCATCACTGTCGGCAGTCTTGTGGGGGGATTATTTGCCGGACTGACGTTCGCGATCACCGCCTATTCAATTCCAATGTTGGTGCGGGAAGATATTGATGCCTTCACGGCCATGGGCCGAAGTTTCGCAGCTTCAGTGAACAACATAGGATTGACGATCAGATGGGGAGCGGTGATCACGGCGCTTACTCTTATCGGATTTGCGACCGGTCTTGTGGGCATGATCGTTATATTCCCACTACTCGGGTTTGCGACATGGCATGGGTATCGATCCGTATTTGGAGAAGACGGCAGTGTCTGAACAGCTGTAAACGCGCACCAGATCCGAGGAGCGTTCCTTTCCGGGAAAGATCATGAACAATCGCTCATGCGGTTTGTAAAGGAGATAGTAAATGATACCCGAAAAAATTCCAGACGGGTTCGTCAAGTACAGTGAGTCCCCGGTTTTCACTCAGGATACTGTCCCCGCAAAGCTACAAAAGGACCACGATACAAAAGCCGGTGTGTGGGGAAAATTGATTGTGTCGGAAGGGGCACTAGACTACGTGCTTGCTGAATTTCCGAACGAGATGAACCGTGTTGCCAAGGGCGAGCATATCATCATCGAACCAACCGTTCTTCATCACGTAAAGCTTGCCGGTGACGTGAAATTTCAACTGGAGTTCTATCGTGCACCGAAGCAATAGACATCGTTGCGGTTGCGATCTCCACACGACTGTCAGCAAGACACGGATCGTCACATCATGAACTTGAGTCTCGAAAACATCGTTGGATTTTTTGGTACCTTGCTCGTGGCTTTCGCGGGCGTTGTGTTTGTAACATCCGGCGACAGCAACGGCATCGTAACGCACGGCTGGATGATGCTGCTTGTTGCAGGGTTCGGCGTCAAATTCCTCCTCGAAAGCATCCAGGATGGCGAACCGGAAGCCGTGCTCGAATATGATGACCGCATCGTTCGACTGGGCATTCTGTTTTGTTTTGCATGGGGTATCGTCGGTTTCTTTGTCGGAGACTGGCTCGCATGGCAGCTGGCCTACCCAGCCCTGAACGGCGACATGCCATGGACGAATTTTGGTCGCTTACGCCCCGTACATACGACAGCTGTCATATTCGGCTTCGGTGGCAACGCACTCATCGCAACATCGTTTTATGTCGTCCAGAGGACCTGCAGGGCGCGCCTGGTTGGGCACACACTGCCATGGCTTGTTTTTGGCGGATACAATCTCTTCGTTCTTCTTGCAGCCACGGGGTATCCGCTTGGCATTACGCAAAGCCGCGAATACGCAGAGCCTGAATGGTATGCAGACCTGCTCCTGACACTTGTCTGGGTCGGATATTTCGTCACATTCATGCGCACACTTGCTCGCCGGGCGGAGCCGCATATCTATGTGGCAAACTGGTACTATCTGTCCTTCATCGTGGTCATTGCGATGCTGCACATCGTGAACAACCTGGCGATCCCGCTCTCTTGGAGCGGTGACAAGAGTTACGCGCTATTCGCCGGTGTTCAGGATGCCATGACGCAATGGTGGTATGGACACAACGCCGTTGGCTTTTTCCTCACCACCGGTTTTCTCGGCATGCTCTATTATTTTCTTCCCAAGGCAATCAATCGCCCGATTTACTCATACCGCATGTCGATCGTGAGTTTCTGGGGGATCACGTTTCTCTACCTCTGGGCCGGCTCGCATCACCTTCACTATACGGCCTTGCCTGACTGGGTACAGATGCTGGGCATGACCATGTCGATCATCCTGCTTGTGCCAAGCTGGGCGTCTGTCTTCAATGGCATCCTGACCTTGAATGGCGCGTGGGACAAGGTGCGCACGGACCCGGCCGTGCGGTTCATGATGGTCGCGATCCTGTTCTATGGGCTGTCGACATTCGAAGGCTCTTTCATGGCCATCCGTCCAGTCAACGCGCTCAGTCACTACACGGACTGGACAGTGGGGCACGTTCACGCAGGTGCGCTGGGCTGGATCGCCTTCATCACTTTTGGTGCCATGTACAAACTGGTGCCGTGGGTGTGGAACCGCGAGGGCATTTATTCTCTCAGGCTTGAGGCGTGGCATTTCTGGCTCGCACTGAGTGGCGCGTTGATCTATGTCGGCGCCATGTGGAACAGCGGAATTACGCAGTCGCTCATGTGGCAAACCTACGATGGTGACGGAAATTTCCTCTATTCCTTCATGGACACGGTGGATGCCATGCATGGCTATTATGTTGCGCGTGCCATTGGTGGTTTGCTCTACTTCATCGGAGCCTGCATCGGTGCTTACAATATCTACATGACTGTGAGCGGTCCGGCGATGCAAACGGCCTCTGTCGATCCTGCTCCACTTGCGGTTCCGGGTGAATAGATCATGCTGGAAAAACATCAAAAACTTGAACGTAATTCACTCGCTTTCACAGTCATGATTCTGATTGTTGCTTCAATCGGTGGTCTTGTTGAAATCGCACCACTCTTCACGATCGAAAACACAGTTGAGAAAGTGGAGGGCATGCGGCCGTACACGCCGCTCGAACAGGTTGGTCGCGATATTTACATCCGCGAAGGCTGTTACGCCTGCCACAGCCAGATGATCCGCACCTTGCGATCCGACGTGGAACGGTATGGTCATTTCAGCCTGGCTGCCGAAAGCATGTACGATCATCCATTCCAGTGGGGGTCGAAACGGACAGGCCCGGATCTCGCGCGGATTGGGGGCAAATACTCGGATGCCTGGCATGTGGCCCATCTGAAGGCACCGCGTGAGGTTGTCGAAGGGTCTGTTATGCCGGGTTACGCATTTCTTGCAGAGACGACTGTCGATACACAAAAACTACCATATGTCCTGCGTGCACTGTCTCGTGTCGGCGTGCCTTATACAGAAACGCAGATCAAGGATGCGGCTCGTGATCTTGCCCGTCAGGCCGATGCCGAGGCAGAAGACGAGGACGTGCTGACGGAACGTTATGGAGACAAGGTGAATATCAGGGATTTTGACGGCGATCCGAAGCGTGTGACCGAGATGGACGCACTCGTGGCCTATTTGCAGGTTCTCGGCACGCTGGTGGACACAAAGACCTTGAAATCGGGAGATCTTGTGCGATGACCCACGACGCTGTCCTCATATTTTCCAAAACCTGGGGCGCACTGTACCTGCTTGTCTTCTTCCTGGCGGCCGTCGTGTGGACCTATTGGCCGTCAAGGCGAAAACAATACGAAGACGCATCCCGTCGACCACTGGACAAGGACGACAAACCATGGAGGTAGAATACGATCCCGTAACCGGCCGCCACACAACCGGGCACGAATGGAACGGCATCAAGGAACTCGACACTCCCATTCCTGCCATCGTGAAATGGTGTTATGGACTAACGATACTCTTTTCGATCATATGGTGGATTTTATATCCATCATGGCCATACGTTTCGGACTTCATGCGCGGAATTGCTGGTTATTCCTCTCGACACGTCGTCACCACACAATTGCAGGATGCGACTGCTCAACGCGCAGTATTCGACAGTGATCTGCTGAAGGGCAGCCTGGTCACCCTGGCGGCGGACCCCGACGCGCGCAAGAAATATGAAGCCAGCGCGAAGATCCTTTATCGCGATAACTGCGCCGCCTGCCATGGTCGCGATTTGAGGGGGCAGAACGGCTTTCCGAATTTGACGGATCCACACTGGTTGTGGTCGGGAGACGTTGAAGATATTGCAACAACATTACGTGTCGGCATCAACTCAGGGCACGACGACGAACGTAGTGCGGAAATGCCAGCCTTTGGTCGCGATGACGTTATCGAGAAGGCCGACATTGATGCCGTGATTGCGTATGTCCTGTTTATTTCAGGTCAGAACCATGATGCAACACTGAGAACTAAAGGTGAGGCAGTGTTTGCGGAGAACTGCGCAAGCTGCCACGGAGAAAAAGGTGTTGGAGGCCTTGGTGCCGGTGCGCCAAGCCTTGTCGACCAGGCCTGGATCTACGGCAAATCGCGCGCCATGATACATCAGGCCATCTGGCAAGGACGCAAAGGTGTCATGCCCGGCTGGACAGGGCGATTAACCGAAACCGAAATCCGAAAACTGGCGCTCTATGTTACCTGGCAAAACGATGCAGGAAACAAGTGAGCGCGAGCGACGGTTTCGCAACAGGATGCTGACATTCCTTGTCGTGCTGCTGTTTGCCTACCTGTCATTCAAGGCCTGGCATATTTCGTTGGCTCTGGAGGTGTGGCCGGCACAGCACCTCGATGGTGACACAACGGGAGCGGCAAAATGACGACGCGGGATGCCACCGTCCTTGACGCTTTTGTCCGCACGAACCCCGATGGCTCCGCCAGTCTGAATTGCACCGTCGACGGCATGCGATGCGGCGCCTGCGCACTTTCTATCGAGCACGCCATCTCGAACATCAACGGCGTCCTCCAGGCACGGGTGAATGCGACCACTCACCGCCTCCGGCTGGTATGGAATCCCGAAACTGTTCACCCTAAACGCTTGCTAGATGCCGTCACGGAACTCGGGTTCGAAGCGCACCCCTTTGCCATGGAGGGAAAACAAACCACAGAACAGAACCTTCTCGTACCGCTTGCCGTCGCAGGGTTTGGTACCATGAACATCATGGCCATCTCGTTTGCCGTGTGGAGCGGCCTTGTCACTGACATGGGTGTCGGAACGCGTACATTTCTTCATGCGTTATCGGCGGTTATTGCCCTGCCTGTGACCCTGTACGCCGGGGCAGTGTTCTACGTCCCCGCTGCACGCGCACTACGTGCCGGTCGCATGACCATGGATGTAGCCATTTCATTTGCGGTTCTGACCACGCTCGCAGCGAGTCTGTACGAAACCATTCGGCATGGCGCACACATCTATTTCGATGCTGCCGTTTCACTTGTTTTCTTCCTTCTCATTGGACGCGTGCTCGATCAGGCATTACGGCGGCGGGCCTCCAACGCATCAGAGAACCTGCGAGCGCTCGGGCAAACCTCCGCGATACGACTAACCGACGATGGCAAAAGCGAACACGTGACGGTCGATGCTCTGGTGTCAGGAGAGACGATCCTGACACCTCCGGGAACACGCATCGCTGCCGACGGAGTATTGAGATCAGAGTCTACACTTGTCGACGAGAGCTTTCTGACCGGCGAAACACTTCCACGCCTCGTTGAAACCGGTGCGCGTGTCACTGCGGGAAGTCTTGTTGTCGACATCGCTGCGCGGATCGAGGTGACGACTGCCGGTACTGCAACACGCCTGCAGGACATCGCAGACATGTTGAGCGCTGCTGAAGCGGCCAAAGGCGAGGATCAGCGTCTTGCTGATCGCTTTACACGTGCCTATGGCCCGTTTGTCATCGGCGCCGCCTTGGCCGGCTTCATGTTCTGGTACACAATCGCGGGAGTATCCCTATCCGAAGCGATCATGATTGCTGTTGCCGTCATGATTGTCACATGCCCATGTGCGGCTGGTCTTGCCACACCAGCTGTTCTCAGTCGTGCCATCAACATGCTGATGGCACGCGGCGTAATCGTGAAAAACGGCGATGCACTGGAGCGATTGGGCGCGATTTCTATCGCGGCTATCGACAAGACAGGAACACTTTCAAACGCACGATTGAGCCCGGATTCCCGGATTGAACCAACCGTTCTGAGAGCCGCATCCGAACTCGCAGCGAACAGCACACATCCCCTCGCAAAAGCCCTGGTTCATGCCTATCCGGCAGGTGTGCGACCGGATGTCAAAGAGCAGGTTGGGCGTGGTCTTGCTGCATCTGATGAAAGTCGCCTCGGGTCGGCAAAGTTCGTCGGTGTGGAAACTGACGATACCCCGTCAGGCCCACATTTGTGGTACCGCTCAGCTGAAGGTGTGGCGACGCAGATCACCTTCCGCGACGAGGCGCACCCGGATGCGCATCAAGTTGTTGCCGGTCTCGTCGCGCGGCAGATCAAGCCCGTTCTGATCTCAGGTGATCATCCCGAAGTTGTTGAAGGTTTTGCCCGAGATCTTGGAATTCCGGATTGGTTCGGTGCTTTGTCTCCCGAGGCCAAGATCTCATTCGTCAAATCCTGCCCGCACAAGACACTGATGGTTGGTGACGGACTGAACGATGCACCGGCGCTCGGCGCTGCACACGCCTCCGTATCTCCTGGATCATCGACGGATGTGGCACAGAATGCGGCAGATATTCTCATGACGGGCCGCTCCCTGCTTCCACTTCTTGGTGCGATCGACATCGCGCGGCAATCAAGACAATTGATTAAACAGAACTTATATTTTGCTGCATTCTACAATGTGGTGACAATACCGGTTGCACTTGCTGGTGGTCTGACCCCCCTGGTTGCCGCTCTTCTCATGTCGTCCTCTTCGATACTGGTCATGCTCAATGCACGCAGGTTGGGAACTTCGTCATGACAGCAATCCTGTACCTCTTGCCAATTTCGCTCGTGTTAGGAGGACTGGCGCTTATCGCGTTCATCTGGAGTGTCAGAACGCATCAGTATGATGATCTGGAGCGGGAAAAATACCGCGTTCTGAATGATGCACCACCACTGAACAGCAACCGAACGTGGACTACGGATGGTGCATCTGATCGCGATGGAGTGGAAGAGGAATGACCACAAACGACAGCAGGATATATCTGTCGCAATTTGGCATCAGAACGCCGGTTGGCCCTTCTGATTTCGAAGAACGCGCTCGCCTTGAAGACCTGGTTCGCAAGGAATTCGAGCGGTTGCACCCTGACGATACGTTTGAAGATCTGAAACGGCGGGCTGCATTTTCGACGGAAGATAAATATCTGTTGCGAGACTGGATGGAAATTGCATCGCGCATTGCGCATCAATCGTGACACACCGACCGCTTGGGAAACGCAGCGAGGTGAAGGTCGTTATCCATGCCTGCACAGCGTCGAAACGGAAGCGCCGAATATGGATCGATTTACGGATGATGCTATAGTAAAATAAAAAAAACCGACCTCATCCCGAAGCGCGTCAGTGGGGGGGACGCTTCAACAAGGACAAGGTCGGTCAAACGGAACCAACGTGTTCCAACGCATCTCGGTGCAACAAGGGGGAGGGGGGAATGCGCACCGATCATATGTATTCAGTCAAACTCCTTCCACAATCGATCCAAAAAAGAGTTCTCTGCCTTGCAACATCTCGCTATCCATACTCTAGGGAGGGAAAGTATTGGACTTGCCTCAATGCCGCTCTGGCACAATCATATTGCAACTACAAACATCAAAGGTATTCACTATCCGTGCGATTTGATTCCTGAAACCTGCTTGATGTTCCAATGTTCATGTAATCTTAGAAAATGAGTGAAGTGCAGTCTCGGGAGAGGTCCGCTCGTATCAGAGTTTCCACGGGTGGAAACACGCACTGCGATCGCCTCTTCGTTCTCAGAGATAACTTTTGATTGATCAGTTTGCCAGTTGCTGACTAGCTTATTGGATGAGATTAATTGCACCTTACTTGGCATAGGAACGTAGGATGTTGAAGGACACATTGTACGTTTGACTTGCCTCATCAGGCCGTAGACTCATAAACCTCACGAGGTTGCATGGTCCAAAGCGTCCAAAGACCAAGGAAACAGCGATGCAGTTGAGCAAATCTCAAGAAATCGGTGGCGACGCCGGAATTTGGGATGATTTGGAGCGTCCTGCGGATCGGCGTGCCGTCCACCGGCAAAGGCGTCGGAAAGTCTCGTCGCTGCCCCGCATCGCCTGTGTGTCTCCTTGCTGACGGCGTTCGCACGCCGACGCAAACCGCGCAGGTTTATGAGTTTGCGGCCCAGGGTGTGCTTGATCCCAATGGAACCGCGACGCGCCACCCCAGCTGCTCCATTGGGTTCCGAGTGTTTCCCTTTAAATCCACACACTCCGGGTGAAATTGAAATTTGCCAACGTAGCGCCTCAGGATCCAACCCCTTGGTACTGAGAAATACGATACAAGACGGCCTAAAGAGAGGTACAAATGCCCGAAGAGACTCATGACAATGGCTCTGCGAGTTCAGAGCAGGAGCTGCACGAGCAGCTGGCAGCTGCGGACGAACACAAGATCAGCATATCCTCCGAAGAACTCTCCCAAGGTTTGGGAGATCGAATCAAATCAATCGACGCAAGCTTTCATCAACAGCACCTCCAAGGCCTTGCAATTTCTCTGGGTAACCTCTGGCTCAGTTTCGCAATGATGGCGGGTGCTGCTGGTGTTCTTTCATTGGCGATGGCTAATCCGATTGTGGGCGTCGTCATTGGGGCTATTCTAGGTACAGTGCTCTACGCAACCGTTTCTTATGTGCTCGGTCTAAGGATTGATCTAGCGCTTGAGCGTAAAGTCATGGGAATTCGTCGCGCTGCAGCTCTCGGCGCCGAACGTGTCAAAATAGATGACCCCCAATTGGTGCGCAGCGCTCTCGGCGAAGTTTTATGCGAATGGATGCACGGAGCAATTCTTTTGCGTCGTTTGAAGGAAACCAGCTTTTGGTACCGTTGGATTGTGGCCGCACAAATGATCATCTCCCTCGCAGCAATCGCTGCATTCGCCAGTCTTTCGACATTTTCTGTAGACACCACCTCAGTGATCGTCGGGGTGGCAGTGTTGCTGACAATTGCGCATGGGTGGCGAGAAATTCAAGCGAGTCACTTGAGAGGTCATACCTGCGCTATCAGTGATGGACTGGATCCAACAGAAGCTCTCACCGACCGCTTGGTGAGTCTCCTTGAGGAGGTACGTGCACTTCGGCGGCAACGACACATCGACTGAAACTTATTGCAATCTATTGCTTGCTATAGCGCGTCTGATTCAAATGGACTCATGACGCGACGCCCCAGGTAGCTCCACAGACATCCCGGTGTCTCCATTTAAGTCGGACACACCCTACACGTTCAGGTCAGACACGGTAAAGTGGTGCGGCTGGTTGCGGTTTGGAACAAAAAGATTGAACTCAGATCGGGCAACACCGCGTTACCAATAGTTTATTGTCCACAATGCACGCCGCCTTGCCGCAAGCCGCTTAACGTCTTTGCGCGCGTCTGATCCAAATGAAATTACGATGCACTAATTCAAGCTGTGCCATTTGGCACTACTGGCATCACGGTATCTCAGTTTACGCTGGACACGCCCTGATGCACCAGACGGAAACCGAGGTTGGCGGGTGGAAGCCCGGCGCCACAACTGGCATTGCCTGGATCACGAACAAGATCGCTCAAAACAGCCACATGTTCCCCCATCACAATGCGACCGGAGCGGCAGCTTCGCAATGAGGCTGTCGCTGGCGTGCCGCATACTGTCGAGGTCCACTCCCAGACATTGCCTTTGATATCAGATAATCCGACATTGTTTGCACCAAAGCTGCCAGCGACCACCGTACGCTTTTGTATCGGTTCAGCTGTCAGGTCATAGTCCGCCGCCCAGGCCAGGCGCGGATCGTCAAACAACTTCTTTTTTGGAGCTGGCTTGTGGTCAGACGCCAAAGTCAACCATTCCTCGTACGACGGTAACCGCACAGACAGTCCGGTTTTAGCGTTCAGCCACGTGATGTAGGATTGAACGTCAAACATATTGACCTTCGTCACCGGATGGGATGGCGTCTTGATTGAAGCTTTGCCTGCTTGCCGACACGCACCATCAACCACACAATTCTGCCATTGCCTGAGTGTTGTTTCGTGACGCGCAACATGCAGGGTTCTGCCATCGTCCATGTGCAATGCGACGAATTCGGGGGCCAAGTCTGCGTTGCGAATACGTGATTGTTCGCCTGTCTGGAGGAAGAGCACGCCGATTGCACCAACGACGCTCGAACAGACCGCAATTACAGATATCCGCAACACAGGTTTTTAGCCCCTACTTGATTGGACCAATGTACACTTGCTTCATGAGATCGTCGTCCCATTTACCTTCCACAACAACATGAGCCGCTGCTCCGAGTTCAACGGCCTCAATCAAGTTGTGATTGAGGTAGGCGTAGACCCCGGGTTGTCGGAATGTGTACAACGCCGCACCTGCGGAACCACCGCGAACGAACCATGTTTCCTGGTCTCTCAATGGAGGGGACGAAAATGAACCGGTTTCCCAAACAAAATCACCATGCCCACCAATCAGATGGGGCCGCGTGTCCCGGTTTCCCTGCACGTGCAGGAATAGTACAGTTTCGCCAACCTTGGCTTTCATCGCACCCTTGCCCGTAAGGGCACCAACGCGTCCGTTAAACACCACGTGCGTCGGCAACAGCGTTCTCATGGATTGTATCCAGTCGGCAAGATCCTCACCGGCCGCGCTGTACGTCTTGAAATTACCATCCGCATCGCGTGGCACGTAGAAATCGTTTTCGCCGACGAAATACAATCGATCATAGGTGAGCGACTTGCCTTTATCGTCTTTCAAGCCATCACGTGGAAGCACCATGATCGCCCCGGTCATTCCGTGAGTCACGTGGTATGGCGTCATCGAGCCCTCAGGCGCACAATGGTAGAGAAAAACACCGGTTTTCGTGGCCTTGAAACGAAGCGTGGTCTCTTCTCCGGGTGAAATTGTGGTGATGCCCGCGCCGCCTAACGCGCCGGTTGCGGCATGCAGGTCGATATTGTGTTCCATCAAATTGGTTGACGGGTTCTTGAGCGTCAGTTCGACGTAATCCCCTTCGTGCGCAATGATGAGAGGGGCGGGAATGGAACCGTTGAACGTGAGTGCAACAATTTCAGTGCCGTCGCCATCAAGCACCCATTTTTTTTCTTCAACAACGAGTTCGACCTCTATGACTCGCGCCTTACCCTTGGCCACCTGTTCGTGTTTGGGAGCAAACGGTGGCAGCACGAGTTCCTGGCGTACGCGTTCCAGCCCTTCGAGGGAGTCGCTCGCTATCGTGCCAGAGGCCATGCCCATACCGGCCGGAACATCGCCGTGCGTCAACTTCTCGGCACCTGCCGCAGCAGCTTTCTTGGGCCCGAGTGTTTCGAGGTAGGCTATGACATCGCGACGTTTCTTTTCATCACGCAGGCGAAACGACATCTTTGCCCTTGCACTGTCATCACCCAGGTAGCCTTGCACAAACTTTGTCGGATCCGCGAGCCAGTTAAACATCTGCTCCTTCGACCAGACCAATCCTTTTCCATTGGCGGCCTTGAGCCCCGAGCCGTATTTATATCCATCATATGATCCAGCCAGGCGCCCAACAACACCATTCAAGACAGGGCCAACCGCATTTTTTGCGTTGTCACCAACCTGATGGCAGGCGCGGCAGGAACGGAAAACCTTCTTCCCGGCTTTCGCATTGCCTTCTTGCGCAATCGCAACGGTGTTGAAACTGCCCGCGAGCAGTGTGGTTCCAACAACCCCGATAAGAATATTCGCAAATTTGAACACGGATAGCTCCTTCAGATGAATTCGGTGAACCGGATGGCTGCCACGGAGATGAGCAAGGTGGAGCAGCATGAAATCAAGACGTTCAGATACCGCTGCGCACTTCAACAACCGTTAAACTGCAAATGTTCCAATGTGCCGGTATTCGAACGTTTCACATCGTCAAAATGTGACACGGCAGACGCGCAGTATCATTACCAATACATGCTCGATTTTTCCCAATACATGCTGGATCAGCTTGCAAGTCAGAGCGGCAGTTATTCCATTTCGCACCGCGTCAGTGACCGTGAACAGCAAGCACTGTGCGATTGACGCGACATCACACGACGATAGAGCGGTGATATTTTCGACTTTCCGATCCGCATCCATCAGCGCCTCGCATTTCACGGTGTCGCGTTTTGCCCGATCAGGCGACGGCGCGTGCAAGTGCACACTGAGACCAGAGTGCCCCAAGCGCTGACACGAGGCGGTCCATATCCTCAACGGAATGAAGCGGAGATGGTGTGATGCGTAATCGTTCAGTGCCAACAGGAACTGTAGGATAATTAATCGGTTGGATGTAGATGCCATAATCGTCCAATAGAAGATCAGACAACATCTTGCACTTTTTCGCATTCCCAACCATCACGGGAACGATGTGGCTGTCATTGCGCATATATGGAATGCCGATCGCATCCAGTTTTGCCCGCAGGAGACGCACATTACGCCGCTGTTGATGGCGTTCAAATTCGCAAGTCTTGAGATGTTTTATGGATGCAATGGCACCAGCAGCAAGCATCGGCGGAAGCGCGGTCGTAAAGATGAACCCTGATGCGAAGCTCCGTACGAAATCGCATACCTCCTCGGAAGAACTCAGGTATCCGCCCATCACTCCAAAGGCCTTTCCCAAGGTCCCCTGGATGATCGTGATGCGATCCATCAACCCTTCTTGCTCTGCGACGCCGCCGCCGCGTGGGCCGTAGAGACCAACAGCGTGAACCTCGTCGAGGTAGGTGATCGCATTGTGTTTGTCGGCAACATCGCAAATTTCGGCTATCGGCGCGATATCACCATCCATCGAGTAAACGGATTCGAAGGCTACGAGCTTGGTGGCGTCAGGGTCGACGGAGCTCAAGCAGCGGTCGAGGGATTCGGGATCATTGTGCTTCCAGATGTGCTTCGGCGCGCGGCTGTGGCGAATGCCTTCGATCATGGATGCATGGTTGTCGGCGTCGGAAAACACATGGCAGTTGGGAAGGCGCGAAGCGAGTGTCGACAGTGCCGTCCAATTGGAAACGTAGCCGGACGTGAAAATCAAAGCCGCAGGTTTGCCATGAAGATCCGCCAGCTCACGCTCTAATTCAACATGATAGTTGCAGGTTCCGGAAATATTTCGCGTTCCACCAGCGCCAGCACCGCAAAGGTCAATTGCCTCTTTCATTGCGTTGCGTGTTGCAGGATGTTGCCCCATGCCGAGGTAATCGTTCGAACACCAGACGGTTACCTCTCGCTTGCCGCTGTCGCAGCGATAAGTGGCCTTGGGGAAATTTCCATTCGAACGTTCAAGGTTGGCAAATGTACGATAATTGCCGTCCTTCCGAAGGAGATCAATTTCGGATCTTAGAAATTCCTGCAGCATCGCATTCTCCTTCACATACTGTTTTGATCGTTCTTGTCAAAGTCATGACCGCAGCCTGGCAGACAAACTTATGGAATGCACCAGGACTTGCATTCGGAAAGTTCAGGCAACTCAAGAAACGCCCGGGCAAACAATCAGGATGGCATGCCCGGGCGCATTCGTGAGCTCAGTTACTTTTCAAGGACTTTATAACCATCGGTATAAATCCAGTCCTTGTCCTGCACGGGCACATGGCAGCTTTTGCAATCTGCAACGTAGTCCGTGCTGGTTGTTTTCAGGCGGTCGTCTCCCTTGAAGAAAGCCCAACCCCATCCATCGCCCCATAGCTTGTTTTCGGGAAAACGGGATTTTGTATCCTTGACCATCACGAACCAGCCTTCGATATTGTCGGCTCGGCTGATTGTTCCTGTGGTCATCTCTTCGGTTTTGGTTCCGAATAATTCCTTCACCAAGACCGCACCATCCGGGAACTTTCCGGTTTTACGATAGGCTTCCACCGTTGATTTCTGGGTATAGACCTGGTGAACACCTTTTGCGGTCTTGCCTTCGTCGTTGACGATCCAGGACCCAAGCAGCGCCCAGTCCTTGCGAAAATCGACATCAGGAACGCTAATCGTGCCATCACTTGTGACGCCGGGCGCGTAGCCCTGGCCACCTACTGCGATGGAGCCCAGCCCAAAGGCAGCTAGACCGGTCAGGGCGATTGCCCCCAGTGTCAGATGAAGTTTGTTCATGTGATTTGCCTTCCTGAATGACTGGCACTACTTCGTGTTGAGGATCGCATAAAACCTCTTGAAAACCATGTCCTCATCGGCGCTGTCGATGTGGCATTGGGCACAGTTTTCAGTTGGTGCAGCGGCTGCAGTTTTCGCATATGGCGGAGCATGATGACCGAAGTTGAAGTAACCCCAGTTCTGACTGCTGGCAAAGCGTTTGGAGTCTTTCACGGAAATATCGATCCCGTTATAGGCGCCAGGAAAATATCCCCGTCCCGAAACTTCCGAACGTGAACCGTCTTTTTCCTGTGCTTCCATGGTGAGTTGCAGCTCTTTCAACAAGATCGTGCCTTCAGGCCACTTGCCTGTAGACTTGTAGATCTTGAAAACTGCAGGATGCACGTAGACATTGTGATACTCGGGGAAGCCAGCCTTGCCACCATTGAGGGCATTCGGCGTAAGGGGCGATCCAAGATATACCCATTCACGATACCCCGTAGGCAATTCCAATTTACCATCCGCGGCCCACTTCGGTTTCCAATCTGGATTCACCGCAGCCGTGGCAGAGCTGTAGAGGTGCCCTGCAGTGAAAACGGCAGCAATCAGAGCACTGCCAAGAATGGTTGCTCCCAGTCTTGATAATCCACGCTGTCTCATTTTATACCTCATTTGGTTTCTTTCGGTGTGATAAGAACTCATATATTCATGGTGAGCTTTTCTTTGAGCGGCAATTTCAAGTCACTCATCTTTCGGGAGGCACCACGCGCTCTCTTTGACGATTGATATTGAACCCCGGCAACCCGATCACGTGTAGCGCAATTTTTATCGCACGTTTTGCGACAGGGATCCTGGCCTTCGCACGTTTTCAAAGAGACCTTTCCAGGCAAAGCGAGCTGGAAAGCGGTACCGTCGTCAGACGTCTGCAAGAGGGTGAGTTTTCCACCCATCTCAATAGTCAAACCCTGCGCAATGCCCAGGCCACGACCTATCCGACCTGTCCGAACAGGTCGAATTCCAAAATGCGGAAAAAAACGATGCAGGATATGTGGTGGAAGTCCGGGACCATCGTCTGTGATCGTGATGACCACATCGTCTTCGGCACGAGTCACACTAACATCAACACGCGTCCCTCCGTGGGCACGGATCGCCTTGACTGCGTTTTCGACCAGATTGAAGAGAACGCGAAAAAGACTGAGTGTGCTACATTCCAGCTCAATCCCGGATTCGACAGACCAGTTAAACGAAAAATTCACGTCTTTTGGAATGATAGGGCTACTGATAACGCTGGAGACATGATCTAGAATCCGACCGACACATTGTGAACTGTGAACGTGCAACATACGGGCACGGTTGGTGTCTTTTGTCAGTTCTGACTCACACACATCGACAGTCCGTTCTATCGCCTTTTCAATGCGGTCTGCCAAACGAGCAACATGCTCGTCCTTGTGTTGGCCAAGTTGTTCAGCCGCCAGAAGCGCAACGGCCATCAAACCACGAATGTCATGCGCAGCTCCAATGAATGGGGTGTCACGTATTGCAAGTTCGCTGATGCTCACGTGGATTACTCCTGCTCGATCCATTATGTTGTCAGGATCGGTTGAATGAAATTAGCCTACACAGAACTGTTCGGTTTCCAGAGATGCGGTGCGGTCTCGCGATACCGAGTTTCTATCTTTCTACATGTTAGGCAGAGTACGACGTGACGTGAACTTTTCTTACGCTTCACTGCGTTAATCTTGTCAAAAGCTGCGGAGTTATCGAAGGCTTTTCTGATAGGTATTTTGGACGCGATTCCAGGTCGCGTGAGCCGGGTGATATCACCATTCTCACGCGACCTGTTGGGGAGGGGAGGTAAAAATTACCAGGAAGATTATCGCCCTGTAGTGCGAAGCCCCGATGACCGGCGCTTAGATCCATCTCTATCGATGATCAATCTGATATGCTGAAATGAGCATTATCTATATCGGACGCGTGTTTGAACTGAGTTCAAGTCAACGCCTGTCACTTGGCAACGTGCACCTTCATGAAGCCATCAATTTTTCTGGCGATCGACGGTCCATTTTCTTCAAGTGCAAAGTGCCCCGTATCGAAAACATGGAATTCAATTGACTTCGCGTCTCGTTTGAAAGCTTCAGCACCTGCAACGGAGAAAAATGCATCATTCTTGGCCCACACAATCAGTACGGGCGGTTGGTGCTTGCGGATATAAGCTTGCCACTCGGGATAACGCTTCACGTTATTCCTGTAATCGTAGAACAGATCCAGTTGAACGGCGTGCTGACCTGCTCGTGAAAGGCTCTGAAAGTCAAGAAGCCAATTGTCTGGCAAAATGCGTTCAGGTTGACGGGTTCCATGTGTGTACTGCCATTTCAATCCACCAAGGCCGAAGACATTCTTCGCGATGGTCTTCTCGAGTTCAGGCGTCCGCTTTTCCCAAAGCTTCATGATTGGCGCCCAGGCCTTCTTGTTCAATCCCTCTTCATAGATATTGCCGTTTTGAACGATCAGGGATTGCACACGTTCGGGGTGCTTTTGAGCAATACGCATTCCGACCGGCGCACCGTAATCATGAATCACAAGTGAGTAACGGTCGAAATTCCTCTGCTGTAGAAACAGATCTATCGTTTCTGCAAAATTGTCGAATGTGTAGGTGTAGGTGTCCTGTGATGGGAAATCACTTGCGCCAAATCCCGGGTAGTCTGGAGCAATGACATGATAATTATCCGCAAGTTCGCGAATCAGGTTCCGGTATTGATGCGAGGAACTTGGGAAGCCGTGCAACATCACGATCTTGGGTTTTGTTGCATCTCCAGCTTCGCGGAAAAAAATATTCACCCCGCCGACGTTTTCGTATCCATACCGAACCTGAGTTGAACCACCGTCAGCGGTTGCGCTCGATATCGACCCTAGAAGAAATGCTGCGACAACCAGAGTCGTCCAAAGCGCATTTCGTTCGAATGATTTGTACATGATATGTCTTTCGTGAGCGTTTAGGTTTTTGAAAATCACCTTTGAACGCCATTTTGGATCTGAACGATTTGGTTCGAGTTGAGTGCATCCGAGTTCGCGGGGTATTCCATAACTGTTCTCCAGAGATGGCCACGATGTGCTGACAGGCGAGCACTGAGGAGATGCACGGTTGCATCTTCCTGGCATTCGCGTGCCACATCGGTTGCAGCCTCTATGGAAAGGCAGGCTTGTTCGTGACCGACACGCAAATGCTCCAGCATCGTTGCAACATCTGGAATCTCGTTTGCGCCCGGTGGCTGAAGTGAGAGGATTTTGTCGGAGTAATCAAACACGGCGTACATTCCAAGGCCGCGAATGTGTTTGGCAATATCATGTACCGCTTCAAAGAGCTCTACGGATTGCTCTTCGAAGCATGCAGAAGCGCCTCGAGCGCCAGCACCGGTCACATTCCATGCGTAGCTGATCGCCGTGCGCCCTATCCGGCATGTATTTCCTAGCACGTGGCGCAAACCGTCAACGACATACGGCGCCACGCTCCTGTTATTTTGTTGGGAGGTCTGGGGTATCTCGGACATTGCACCACTTTCAAAAAGACGATTTCGATACTTTTCGATCTTGCACGTCCACCCGCATCCGGGCTCGATCTTGCACGACTCAACGATGACAGATCTGTTTGGCATTCTCGCATCACTGATGGACGGGTTCGTCCATTCCGCGCTGCCGCGTCTGTCAAAGTCTCTCAAACGCTCGCTGATTTTAGCTGGCTGTGCACAAGTGTCTTGCTTAGCGATGCGGGTATTTTGTAGGAAACTGCCATTAATTTTACTGACAAGCATCACTGTGCCTGGTGCGGAAACGTGATGTGAAAGTTGCTTTTCAACAGCGACAGCAATATTTCGAAATAAATTAAATCATTAAAAAACAATGCGTTAGGCGATTTTTGCAAATTCTTATGCTCATATCCGCAACGCAAATGTCAAGATTCTGATACCGAGCAAGGTCTGACATATTTCCTGCGCCGGAACGGTCATGTTCGCATGAGCAATTATGCGAACGGAGCTCATCCCATGCAGAGCACTGCTGAGAACCAGGACATCGCTTATATGAGAAGCGGAGACGGTTACGAACTTACGGTTCGCAAACCTGGTGCATACCAGTTTGTTGCGCCGCAGGACCGACACTTTCTCGACATTCAGATCGGGGGGGCGAAAGGACACTATTCCATCGAGGATCTTGACGCTCTCGATGATGATTCACCGTCGAATTCGTTCGTCTTCCTTCCGGCGAACGGCGAAAGACGGATTGATGCCATTCGGTCAGGATGGAGTATTCAATTGATTGTTCAGGCCGAACGGTTTGATGCCATCGTGGATACGCTTCCCTCCGTTGACCTCCTCGGTATCCGCCTGATTTGTCATGCACATGACGACTCGCTCGTTGGAATTGCGAACGTTCTCAAGGACGTCGTGACGACCAGCAACGACAACACGCCCAGTGAATACTACGACGCTTTGGTCACCGCTATTCTGGTGCGAACCGCGTACCATTTTTCAGGGTCCGCATTCCACGAGCCGCGGCAAGTCAGCATGCAACCGCGTATCCAGATTGTTCTGGATCATGTGGAGAACTATATGGATCGTCCGTTGCCGCTGAGTGAATTGGCAGAGCTTGCGAACACAAGCCCTTATCATTTTTCACGTATGTTTCGCCGGGCTACCTCACGAAGTGTGCACCAGTACATCATCGAACGCCGCCTCGAACGGGCCAAAATTCTACTTGCGGACAGTGATGCAAGTATCGCGCAGATTTCCTACGACTGTGGGTTTGGCTCGCAAAGCCACATGACGAATGTGTTCACCAAGATTCTTGGAACCACACCTGGTGCGTTTCGCAAAGTAACCGGTTGACGAAAACCGGAAAGTTGTTGAGGTCTGGTGGAATGAACGGACGGCTTCCAAGAGATCATGCGTCAAGCCCACGGGGCCATTATGATCTCAACCCGTTCCTGGATTGTCGGTGCGGGCGGGCGAATACAAAAAACCGGCGCCCCCGTCGGGGAACACCGGGCTTTCATTGCCAGTTGCCAAGGCCGATATGCGACTTGCAACTTGCGAACCGCAACTCAATCCATGTGCGCTTCAAGCAACCATAAGGTCTTGTCCAGGCCGCGCGATATCTCCGTGAAGAGATCAGCTGTACCTTGATCACCAAGTTCGTCGGCACGGTCGATGTCCGCTCGAACCCGTGCGCCAGCTTTTGACAATACGTCAGAAAGCGCATCCAGGTGTTTGGATTGCCCTGAAATGTTAACCGGATACTCTGGAAGACTTGACCCCTTGGCTGTGGCCCGGGCTGTTCCGACTGCCTGACCTCCGAGAGTCATGATGCGTTCGGCCGCCATGTCACCAAATTCAACGATTTCTCCGGTCATCTCGTCGAAGAGCTCATGCAGGGCGATGAAACTGGGGCCCGTCACCGTCCAGTGCGCCTGTTTCAACTGACTTGCAAGATCAAGGAGATCGTACAGTCTGTTCTGCAGCAGTTCGCAAATGTCCTTGCGGGTTTTCTCGGCAAGATCAATTTTTGTGGATTTCATTTTTTCTCTCTCGATGCAGATGGGTGATGCAAATAGGCCGTCTGCTTGAGTTCTTTCGAACGGTGAACGTAGAAATTTTCAGATCGAGCTACGCTGCGGTAGCGTGGTTCTGCTCGCACCTTTTACTTCCGAGGTTTGAAATCGAACGGCTTGGCTGAATACATGAAGAACTCGCATGGCGTGCTGGACACACAGGCGGTGGTGTGAACACTCCCACCCGACACCGACCAGAATGAACCTGGACGCAGGATAGGTGGGTTTTTGTTTCCCTTGAAGGGATTCGTCATTTCCCCCTTCAGGACAATTGCCCTGTAATCATGCGAATGCACGTGCGGTGGCGTTTCGAAATTTGCGGGAAACCGACCAAAAGTACCGTGTTCATGTTTACTGCGATCGCCGTACGCCGTAGCAAAATTGATCTTGTCGTTACCTGGAAAGGCTGGCGCGAACGCTTTATTTTCTTCCGGAAGAGTCTTGTCCGTGACGCCGCCTGAACCGGCCAGGGCTTGCGGTATGATCATGACGATCACCATGGCAGCAATCACACTCATGAAAGGTATTCGCTCGCTACTTTTCAACTTCAACATGGGAGCTTCTCCGTATGGACATTTCGATCAGTTCCGGCCAGCCATAACTCCGCCGTCGACGTTATGGATGGCACCGGTTGTCCAACTTGCCTTGTCCGACAAGAGGAACGCTGCGTGATGCGCAATATCCTCGACACGTCCCACGCGACCGATCGGATGGAATGCGTCGAATCCGTCCGACAACGTACCCTCGATCTTATCCGGATCGATGAACTCACCGTAGATTGGTGTGATCACAACGGCGGGTGCTATGGCATTGACCCGAATGCCGTGCTCACCAAGTTCCATGGCGAGGTGCTGGGTCATCGAGTGGATCCCGGCCTTGGCAATGGAATAGGCTGTCGATGGCGTTGCCTTGATCGCCTGGTGTGCCCACATTGATCCGATGTTCACGATAGCGCCGCCGCCATGTTTGATCATGTTACGCACGACAGCCTGAGTGACGAAAAAGGTTGAGCGGTTTAGATCCATGTACCGGTCGTAGTCGGATTTCTCGTTCTCGATAAATGGTTTAGGAGCAAACACACCGGCGGCGTTCACAAGCTGATTGATGTGCCTGCTCTCAGCGTCAATTTTCGCGATCGCCGCATCGACAGCATCAAAATCGTAGAGATCTATCGTCTGAATTTCCGTTTGCCCCGGTTTCAGAGCGTCCAGCCCGGATTTCGCGGCCTCCAGTTTCGGTGCATCGTGGGCAAAGAGCACGACAGTGTGACCATCCTCCACAAGTTGCCGCGCTGTTGCGAGGCCCATACCAGAAGAACCACCGACGATATAGCTGATCTTGTTTGACATTTAGTCTTACCTTCAATTGGGGGGAGAAAAACACTCAATTCTTGAGCGGGGAAGGCCAGTACGAAACAAAGCCGTTACGATTGGGCATCTTCACGTCCTTGAGGCTCTTTGCGTTCATGACGGCGTCGTCATCAATGATTTCGTTGCGGTTGAGAATGTATGCGACAACAGCATAGAGTTCGTCATCGCTCAGGCTGCCGGGGTCCTGATACGGCATTGCTCGTCGGACGTAATCGAAGAGCGACGTCGCGTAGGGCCAATAGCTGCCGACAGTCTTGACGGGGGCTGCGCTGGTTAGAGAACCGATACCCCCCACCAGCGAACCGGCCGGCCCACCGTCAGCCTTGGCACCATGACACGCAGCACAATTTTCACTCCAGACCGATTGTCCGGTCCGTGCGGTTCCGGAACCAGGAGGGAGTCCCGTACCATTCGACTCTGTTGTCAGATCCCACAATGCGAGATCGTCCTCGGTCACCTGTTGCCCCAGGTCCTGAGCGTTGACCGGCAAAGCGATCAGGATACTTGCCACCACGGCAATGCGGATCAGTGTTCTAGGCATAAACATTACGCACCTCACCGTTGGCGGCTACAGCCCACGCCTGAATGGCGTTTTGGTGGAACAACTGACCTGCAGCAAAAGGACGATACCAAGCCTCTCGCGTCGGCTGCACGGAGCCTGTTTCGTCAGTTGCACGGCTCATCAGCGTTCGCGGACTTCCGTCCCAGAGCCAGGGCAACCGGAACCGTGCCAATGCCTGCGGGCCAGAACCCGGATTGATATGCGCGTCAGCCCACGACGTTCCGCCATCAGCTGAAATCTCAACGCGTGTAATGCGCCCGCCACCTGACCAGGCCAGGCCCGAAACCTGATAGAGCCCCTTGCCGGAAGGCGTCACACCGGGTGATGGCGCGGTTATGACGGATTTGACTCCCATCTCGAATGTAAACTGACGGGCTTTTCCGTCCTTTTGCAGCAGGGTGTATTTTGATGTCTCATCTTTTGTGTGCAGTGGTTTTGTTACCAGCTTGATGCGACGCAACCACTTGACGCACATATTTCCCTGCCAACCGGGAAGTACAAGTCGCATCGGATACCCTTGCTCTGGACGGAGGCGTTCTCCGTTCTGATAAAGCGCAATGATGGCATCCCCGGCGAGCGCCTGTTTCAGTGGCACGCTTCGGCTCATTTTTGCGGCATCGGCACCTTCAACATGAAGCCATTTTGCTTCAACATCGACCCCGGCCTCCTCAAGCAACAGGGCCAGTGGCACACCTGTCCATTCCGCATTGCCGATGAGGCCGTGAATCTCTCCCGCGCTGCGCTGTTGCGGCTCGGCAAGGCTGTTGAAGAGGCTGTTGCCAGCACATTCGATAAAGCATGTGCGCGTCACCATTGGATAACGCAGAAGATTTTCCACCGAGAAAACGAGGCGCCGTTTGACCAGGCCATGAATGGCAAACTTGTGCTTGGCTGGATCGATTTCAGGTATGCCGCTGTGGTGTCGTTCGAAGAACAGACCGTTCGGTGTCATCGTACCTGCCAGCTTCTCGAGCGGCGTAAACGACACACCCGATTCATCGGCGATACCATCCGTGAAGAGCTTCAGTGCGGGGCGAGAAACGTCGGATTCGAATGGTGAAGGTTGCCCATATCCCGACATTCCCTTTCCTGGTGTGGAACTCCATTCGGGAACCCCAATTTGCTCTGCGCGAGCGGCACCTGCTGTCAGACCGAACGTACCGATCGCCAATCCGGATTTCATCAACCAACGCCGATTGATGAGACCGCCACCGGCTTCGATGGACTCTTGCGAGGGAGGGAGGCTCTTTGAAGAGGCCATGCTGTCCAATCCTGACTTTGGTGGGGGGTAAACGTTCGCGCAGAGCAATGACGTAATCAGGCAGAAGCCTTCATCCGGTTGACTGCGTCATCTGTCCACCAGACACCGTTGGCAACCATTCGGAAATTGACCAGGGCGGCGAGATATCCGTCACCTTCCGGCACTTTTGCTCCTGCTGTCGCATCCCGAACCACAGCAACCTCGTATCCCAGTTCCAGCATCTCGTAGAGATGTGCCTGGACACACAAGTTCGCAGACATGCCTGCGAGAATAACCTTGTCTATGCCCTGTTTGCGCATCTGAAGATTCAAATCATTTTGCGCTGGGCCATAAACCTTGTGGGGTGAGCAAACGACGGTCTCACCATCGTTGATGTATTTCTTATACTGCGGCATCCAGTCTGCACCGGACTTGTCGAAATCCGTGACGTCGAGTGCACTTTTGCGATCAAACATCTTGATCGAATGCATGACTCGTTCGAGGGTGCCTTCGAACTTCCACTTATGATCATGAGGATAATAATAGTGCGGTGAAACGAATACCGGCATCTTGACGGCCTTGGCCGCCGCGAACAGTTTTTCGATATTGTCTACGGTCTCTTGTTCTTTGACGCTTTCGCCCACAACACCCCACGCAACGCCTTTCGTCGAGAGGAAATCAACTTGTGGGTCGATCACGACCAGAGCAGTGCGCCCCGCTTCGATTTCCATATCGACGTTTGGCAGAGCGGGATTTTCCGGGTCAGCATAGGTTTTCTTTGCATCCGCTGTTGCAGCTGACGCTGTCCCGGCCGCTGCCGTCGCAGCAACAGAAGCCGTGGCAATCGCTGCACCGCTTTTGGCAAGAAACGCTCTGCGCTTCAGGTCAACCGACGCTTGATCACAACCGCAAGAATTTTCTGATTTACTCATTTTAGGCTCCTGAGTTGGCTTCGCTAACTTTCCTTCCCCAATACAAGCATCCTCTCCTCAGCATTGATTTCCGAAATTAGGGGAGTCGTTGCAGATATGTGCGTGTGTCTCGTCCTGCGCATGCCTTGTTCCATTGGTGCTTGAGCATTGGCGAGAAAATCTCCAAATTGTAAAAACAGATATATCGCATATGAGGTTTGGTGTTTCATTCTTGCCCGGTGGACCGGAATCAAGAATCGTCGACACGGTTTCAAAAACAGCACCGCAGTCGAGAGCATCGCTTTCTGGAGGTGAAGACTGCCCAGCACAACCGTTGCGAGGTACACCAATTATTCCGGTAGATACCTTGCTGGATTGTGAGGTGTCGCGTAACGTTGCCTCCGAAGTCCATGGAGCCGCAAGTTTATGAAACATCTGCACCTTTTTCTTGGAACAGCGCTACTCGGCCTGTCGCTCTCGCAAGGTTCACAAGCAGTTGAGCGTGGATTGACGGGTGCCATCGGGATTTCTGATATCCGCGCGGGAGATTTGCCACCGCCAGGTCTCTACGGCGCGGCGTCATTCGTTTATGTTGGAAACAAGATGTTCTTCGACCGCCAGAACGAACCGGTTGCGTTCCTGGACGGCCTTCGATCCACCACACGGATCGGCGTGGCAACGCTTCTTTATGTCCCCAAATTGAAGGTTTTTGATGGATCGATCGGCTTGACCGCGATCCTGGGGGCTGGCGAAGTGTGCGGGAAAATTCTGACCGGAACCAAGAAGCGCTGCATCAGAGGGCTTCGCGACCCCTACATTGAGTTGGCCTGGTCGCGTTTCTGGGGGAAGATCCGATTCTCGGAGTACGCTGGCGCACCGCCCATTAAAGAAGGTCTGTCGTTGAAGCTGGGCGGCAGCGTAATTGTCCCGATCGGGCGATACGATGTTGATCTTGCCCGATCTCACGGACAAACCGTCGGCCGGAACATCTGGGCCTTTTCCCCACAGGCAGCCCTGACGTACACAACCCCGCCAATTCTTGCTGAAGGAACAGAGTTCAGCACCAAGTTCACGTTCAATACGTTTCCTGAGAATTCGGAAACGCACTATAAAACAGGCGACCTCGTGAACATTGATTTTGCAGTGACGGAGCGCATTGGCCGTTTTCAGGTCGGGATGGCCGGAAATTACTATGCGCAAACGGAAGGTGACCGGGAATTCGGTATTCTCGTGCAGCCGGGCGGACGACCCGCGGAAGACTTGTCGTTCGGTGCCGTTGGGCTTTACTCGATGCCCGAAACCAAATCGGCAATCAAGATCAGGGCCATGACGTCTGTCTACCGAAACAATCTCCCGCGCGCATCAAGCCTCTCGATTGGATTTATCAAGAAGCTCTACTGAATGTCGTCATGACAGACATTTAGACCAGACACGATCTAGCCGCCCGGACCACAGTCGATGCAGCGTGGTGGTGGATTTGCACCAAATCCCAACCTGTAGTTGAGCGAACGCAGCGCGGAACGAAGTCCTTCCTCAACAACAGGGTGGTAAAACGGCAGCTCCAGAATTTGACTGACCGTTAAACTCCCTCCGATGGCCCAGGCCAGGAGGTGGCCGAGATGCTCGCACGACGGTCCGATCATTTCCGCGCCCAGTAATCGCCCTGTGCCGACTTCTCCATAGACATGCAGCAGCCCTTTGTTTGCCAGCATGACGCGGGCGCGCCCCTGGTCCTCGAAGGACACATCACCTGTCTCGAACGGGATGCCGCTTTCTGTAAGTTCCTTGTGGCTTTGACCTGCAATGGCAATCTGCGGATCTGAAAACACGATAGCGAGTGGGACCGGCCGCGCATAGCGCTGGCTGTCCGGGAAGGCGATGGCATTCCTGCCGGCCACACGTCCTTCATGAGCTGCTTCATGCAGAATTGCCCGGTCG
>CALHAX010000008.1 GCA_937931785.1 uncultured Hyphomicrobiaceae bacterium
CACGCCCAGCGCCCCGGCCAACTGGCTAACGCCGATCAGCAGTGCGGCTGCGGCCGTGAACGCGGTCATGACGGAATGGGATACGAATGAAATCAGACCGCCCAGACGTGCCACACCTGCAATAATCTGAATCACGCCAACCATGACGGTGATCAACAGCGCCATCTCGATGAAACGTACGCTGCCGGCAACAGCGATGCTCGAAAGTGTTGTGAACAAGACAGCTGAGATCGCCGTTGTCGGTCCCGAGATCATCACCATCGACGATCCGAACATCGCAGCAATCACCGCGGTGACCATCGCCGTGTAAAGCCCATATTCCGGCGGCAATCCGGCAATGGTGGCGAATGCCACGCCTTGTGGAAGTACAATCGCTGCATTCGTGAAACCAGCCATCGCATCGACACGCAGCGTTGCGGGCGTCACGAGATGGGACCAGGTCTGGGTCGGCAATTGACCGGAGGGCAGGAACCGCGACAACGGGCCGGTTTTCATGAGGTTTCCAGAATTCTTTGAAAAGTGCGCCTCTGACCAGGAACGCTGGCAAGACCTAAACGACACCCTTGGGTGCAGTGCAATAACCAGTTGGAGTTTTCGTTCGGTCCACCTTGCGGTGTCACACGGGAAATGATCGTGAAAAACTTGTTGTCGGTTTACGCTGCAGCCAGAAGGCTGTCGAACATCTTCTGCCCGTCAATGCCGCCAAGTGCCGGATCGGCCAATCGCTCAGGATGTGGCATCATACCGAGAATGCGACCTGTTTCGTCATAAATGCCGGCAATGTTGCGCTGAGACCCGTTGGGATTGGCGTCTTCGGTCAACGCGCCACTTTCGTCTGAATAGCGGAATGCGACGCGGCCTTCACCTTCAAGACGATCCAGCATGTCGTCATCGGCATAATAATTTCCGTCATGATGCCCCACGGGAATACGAATGACACCACCGTTGCCATACTGGCTGGTAAACATCGTATCGGTCCGCTCAACCCGCAACAGCACATCCTTGCAGACATATTTGAGGCCCGCGTTCCGCATCAGGACGCCCGGGAG
Source organism: uncultured Hyphomicrobiaceae bacterium (assembly GCA_937931785.1). Lineage (GTDB taxonomy): Bacteria > Pseudomonadota > Alphaproteobacteria > Rhizobiales > CALHAX01 > CALHAX01. The sequence goes on from CALHAX010000008.1 coordinate 1,050, forward strand.
TAGCCCAGCTTCCGTGATCACCTGAAATCCGTTGCAGATGCCGATCACCGGTGTGCCCGCTTTTGCCTTCTTCACCACGTCCTTCATGATGGGAGACTGCGCTGCCATCGCACCAGACCGAAGGTAGTCACCATAAGAAAACCCACCGGGCACAACGATCAGATCGCTCTGCGGCACTTCGCTTTCGCCATGCCAGACCATTGTCGTGGGCTTGCCGGTTGTTTTCTCAAGTGACACCGCGATGTCGCGGTCGCAGTTCGAACCGGGAAAGACGATGACCGAAGCTTTCATGATTCAGGCAGCCTCCAGCTCGACGGCGTAGTTCTCGATCACTGTGTTGGCGAGAAGCTTTTCGCACATCGCCTCAACTTGTGCGCGGGCTTTGGCTTCATCTGTTTCTTCGAGATCAAGCTCAATATATTTTCCCTGCCGCACTTCGTCGACGCCGCCGAAACCAAGCGAGCCCAGCGCATTCTCGATCGCCTTGCCCTGTGGATCCAGTACGCCGTTTTTCAGTGTGACCTTGATACGTGCTTTCATGGTTTTGCCCTTGCCACCGCGTCGCTTCCTAAGTCGAACTCACAAGACGTGGACCGTCGGTCGACGCCGGGCGGCTCTCATTGAGAATGCCCAATCGTTTCGCAACTTCCTGATAGGCTTCGACCAGCCCACCGAGATCCTGCCGGAATCGATCCTTGTCGAGTTTGTTTTCTGTCTCGATATCCCAGAGACGGCAACTGTCTGGTGAAATTTCATCCGCCAGCACAACGCGCATCAGGTCGTTTTCGTAAAGGCGACCGAATTCAATCTTGAAGTCCACAAGACGGATACCGATGCCGTAGAACAAACCGGTCATGAAATCGTTGATCCGTAGCGCAAGTGCCATCATCTCATCAATTTCCTGCGGCGTGGCCCAGGCGAACGCCGTGATGTGTTCTTCCGACACCATCGGGTCGTTCAACTCATCGGCCTTGTAGTAGAACTCGATGATCGATCGTGGCAACGCCGTACCGTCTTCAAGCCCGAGCCGCTTCGAAATCGACCCGGCCGCTATGTTCCGGACAACAACCTCGATCGGTATGATGTCGACTTCACGGATCAACTGCTCGCGCATGTTCAACCGCTTGATGAAGTGCGTTGGCACACCAATGTCGCCAAGGCGCGTGAACAGGTATTCGGAGATGCGGTTGTTCAGCACCCCCTTGCCCTCGATCACTTCGTGTTTTTTCGCGTTGAACGCTGTTGCGTCGTCCTTGAAATGCTGGACGAGCGTGCCCGGCTCCGGTCCCTCATAAAGGATCTTCGCCTTGCCTTCATAAATGCGGCGCCGTCGGTTCATCGACCGATACTCCACGAATTGTGTTGATACGGGTGACGCGTCAATGCAGGCAACAGAACGTGCTGCACGGACAGGCTTCCGCAACGGTGCGGAATCACTCTGTTTTCGCCGCGACCCTAGCTGAAGCGGCTTTGCGATACAATCTCGGCACAACACACCTTTGCTGCCACTTTTATCGATGAAAGATCAACGACTTGCTCGACAGGTTGATTTGGCAGGGTGCCGCCTCTATGTCACAGGCAACACAACACGCACATCTGATCAGGATTTGGGAGACACAACATGGCTGACCTCAGCGATCGCCAAAAGGGGTTCGAGAGCAAATTTGCCCACGATGCCGAACTGAAATTCAAGGCCGAAGCGCGGCGCAACAAGCTCCTCGGGCTTTGGGCTGCTGAACATATGGGCATCTCCGGCGATGATGCTGAAGCCTATGCAAAGGAAGTCGTGAAAGCCGATTTCGAGGAAGCCGGCGACGAAGATGTGTTCCGCAAGATCCGCAGTGATTTCGATGCGAAGAACGTGGACCAATCGGATCATCAGATCCGCCGCACCATGGAAGAGCTGATGGGCGAAGCCGTTCGCCAGATCGAAGAGCAGGGCTGAGGGCCAGATCATGGATCAGCGCGTCACGCTCATCACATTCGGTGTTGCGGACGTGGCGCGCGCCCGCGCTTTTTACGAGCGGATCGGCTGGAAGGCATCGTCCGAAAGCAATCCACAGGTTGTGTTCTTTCAGGCTGGATCGACTGTCTTCGGCCTGTTTGCGCAGGACATGCTGTCTGAAGAGAGCGGCGTCGCCGGAACACCGCGACCTGGCGGCGTGAGCTTGGCGTGCAACATGCGTTCACGTGAAGAGGTGGATGCAACCCTGGCCGAAGTCGAGGCCGCAGGAGCTACGATCACCCGGCCCGCATCGGAAACGGCCTGGGGCGGATATGTCGGATACTTTACCGACCCGGATGGTCATCCCTGGGAAGTGACATACGCCCCGATGCTGAAACTTGATGCGGCAGGGTTCCTGAAGATGCCCGCATGATCCCGCCCCTCACCAAAATCGTGGACCGCAACACCACCAGTTATGCTGGTTGGTGTATGCTCGGCTCCGCGTTCGGGGTTGAACTGGTGGCATCAGCGGGCTGGGATCTTGTGCTCATCGACCAGCAGCACGGATTTGGTGGGCAGAGCGAGATGCTTGGCGCACTCACGGCAGCGCGTGCAGGTGGTGTCTCGGCGTGCGTGCGGGTGGCCTGGAACGATCCAGCCCTTATTGGTCGCGCGATGGATGCCGGGGCGCACGGTGTCGTTTGCCCGATGATCAACACAGCGGACGATGCCCGGGCATTCGTCAAAGCCGCAAAATATCCCCCGCTCGGCGGGCGAAGTTGGGGGCCATACCGCGCCGCCTTGATGCTGGACGGCGATCACCTGACCCAGGCGAACGACTGGGCGCTCACGTTCGCCCAGATCGAAACCGGGGAAGCTGTCGCAAACCTCGACGACATTCTGGCTGTCGAAGGACTGGACGGCGTGCTTCTCGGCCCGAACGATCTCTCCATCTCGATGCGTGGAGATAAAAAGATCACAGCGAAGGAGGTTCTGGCGACGATCGAGGATGTCCGCACCCGTGCCTCGGCCGCTGGCAAGATCACGTGGGCTTTCGCCAACAATCCAGCCTATGCCAAACCGCTCATCAAGGCCGGCTGGCAAATTATCACCATCGGCACCGACATGGGCTGGCTCCGCGATGGTGCAACTGCTGCACGCGCGACGAAGTAGGGCGGCGCAAGAAGCCTTGAAATCCATATGCAGAAGTTGGCTGTCCTCTTGAAGGGACGGTCCAGAATTTTGCGTCAAGTTCCATATGTGTGTCGGTCATGTCAGCAATGTTGGCTGTGCAGCAGCAGTCAACTTGCCGCTCGTTTGAACCTGAGATATAGAAAACACGTCCAAGAAGAGGATTGACCCATGATCTGCGCACACGCACCAACCCGTTAGTTTGCGGCGCCGCCATCGCAGCCCACAACCTGCACGTCATTGACTTTCGTCAATGACCCATTGGTTGCCGGACCTGCCGACCTGCCGCCGCGATCTCACGTCACACGATGATCCGATTTCCTACTTTGCGGCAGGATAAAAAATGCTGACCCCTTTCTATCGCTGGCTCGAACAGCAAACCGAACCTTTCCCAGAACCTCAGCCCGAGCGAGCGCCGGACACGCTCGTGGCGTTCCTCGTGCACGTGTCAAAACCGTTCTGGAAGCTGCTGCTTGCTGTTGCTGTCATCGGCACGCTCTCGGCCCTGTTGCAGGTCTGGTTGTTTGCGCTTGTTGGCGATCTCGTCGATTGGCTCGGGACCGCAGACCGCGAAACGTTCTGGCAGACCTATGGTTGGTCATTGGCCGGGGTGAGCCTGCTTGCGCTCGTCCTCATGCCACTGCTTGCCGCAATGCACGAGGCTGCGGTTCATAACGGCTTGCTCGGTAATTTCGCCATGCGCAATCGCTGGGATGCACACCGCTACTTGCTGCGTCAGTCCATGACGTTCTTCCAGGACGATTTTGCCGGTCGCATCGCCACCAAGGTGATGCAGACATCGGTGGCAGCGCGCGATGCCGTGATGAAGATCACCGAGGTTCTGTTGTATGTCAGTGTCTATTTCCTGGGCGCCGTGGTGCTGTTCGCCACAAACGACTGGCGACTGACGATCCCGCTTGTGCTCTGGCTGGCCGGATACTTTGTCGTTCTGTGGTATTTTGTTCCGCGCCTGCAGGAAATCTCGAAGGAGCAGGCTGACGCACGGTCCACCGTGACGGGGCGCATTGTCGACAGTTACACAAACATCAACACCGTGAAGATGTTCGCACATACGTCGCGTGAAAGTGCTTACGCGCGGGCAGGCATGACGGAGTTCCTGGACACGGTGTATCGCCAGATGCGGATGTCAACAGATCTGACAGTCGTGTTGCACACATTGAATGGGCTGCTGATCACCTCGGTCGCAGGCATGGCGATCTGGCTCTGGAGCATCGACGCGGTAACGACGGGGGCAATCGCTTTTGCCACCGGCCTCGTGCTGCGTATGCAGGGGATGTCGCAATGGATACTCTGGGAAGTTGCCGCGTTGTTCGAGAACATCGGCGTGGTCGAGGACGGCATCGCGACCATTTCGCGCCATCGCACGGTTGTCGATAGACCGAATGCCAAACCGCTTGTGGTAACCGAGGGACGTCTCGCATTCGAAGATGTCGCGTTCAACTACGGGAAGGACAACAAGGTGACCGGTGGCGGGATCATCGAAAATCTGTCGCTGGAGATCAAACCAGGAGAAAAAATTGGCCTGGTCGGGCGCTCCGGTGCGGGCAAGTCCACACTCGTGAACCTGCTGCTGCGGTTTTATGACCTCGAAGGAGGCAAGATCGCCATTGATGGGCAGGACATCTCGGTTGTGACGCAGGAAAGCTTGCGTACGCAAATCGGTATGGTGACCCAGGACACCTCGCTGCTTCATCGTTCGATCCGCGACAACATCCGCTATGGACGTCCAACTGCGAGCGACGATGAAGTTCTGGCCGCTGCGCTGCAGTCTGAAGCAGCGGACTTTATTCACGACCTCGAGGATGCAAACGGTTTGAGTGGCTTCGATGCTCAGGTTGGCGAACGCGGTGTGAAACTGTCCGGGGGGCAACGCCAGCGGATTGCGATTGCCCGTGTGCTGCTCAAGGACGCGCCGATCCTCATTCTGGACGAAGCCACATCGGCACTCGACAGCGAAGTGGAAGCCGCGATCCAGAGCCAGTTCAATAATCTGATGCAGGGCAAGACGGTGATCGCCATCGCACACCGGCTCTCGACCATCGCTGCCATGGACCGCCTGATCGTCATGGATCGGGGGGCAATCATCGAGCAGGGTACACACGATGAACTGGTGGCGCAGGGCGGTGTATACGCCAGCCTGTGGGCCCGTCAGTCCGGCGGGTTCCTCTTGAACGACACAGACGAGACGGAAGACAAGGTCGCGTAGGGGGCATCGGTAGCCTTGTTCAGATCAGATTGATGTCGCCGTTCAGTCGGCTGCGGACCTGTCGCCAGCGGCTGTAGAATTCGTCACGTCCGACATGTGTCAGACGAACATGCCGGTGCCCGTTGAATCCTGTGCGGGCATGCAGAACACGCGCGTTGTCGAATACCAGGGCTTCGCCATCGAGCAGCAGGTGATGCATGTGATATTTGCTCTCATATGACAGCGAGAACATCTTCGAGAGTGCATCGTAAACGGGCTCGATCAGGTTTTCCGGCAGGTCGAGTGGACCCATCGTTCGTTCGTTCAGGCGAAATTCGCAGATGTTCCCCTGATAATCGAGTTTGATCACGGGGGCCTCCGCGCGCAATCCCACGTGCTCGATAAAGCGACGATGCGGTATCGGGACCTGCGTCAGGAGATCAAACGCCTCCGGATAGAGCGTCTTGAAGTCTTCCGCCAGTTTGAACCCGTCAGTCATGACAGACGCACCACCACCATCTTCGCTTGCGCGGATGGAATGAAACACCATTATTCCGGGAGGCGGTTCGCGGAAGTTTTCGTCCGTGTGTGGGCGGAGCGGGACAGGTGCATTCGCAATAACGGCCGGATCGGCGGTCGACACAATCTCGAAAATCCGTCCGTAGTGCGTTTCCCTGACGTACCCGATGAAGCTTGCCAGCTCTTCGGTTGCGTCTATGTGCGCAGGAACGTTACGGACCAGGCAAATGCCGTGACTTTTCACACTGTCGTAAAGTTTGAGTTGCTCTGCTTCATCGCTCTGCGCCTTGGTGTAATCGATTTGCGGAACCTGCCCGGTCAACGTCGCATCCCATGTGACAGGACGAGGTTGACGCCTGGCCCGTTCGCGATCTGAATAGCAGTGCGCGCGGAGCCATGCCGGATCAAACGTTGTCACATGTCCGTCGGCTTGCCATGTGATTTCCAGCGCGTTCTTGGTATATGTCACGCCATTGGCAAGCGTTTCCGGCATGTCTCCAAGCTCGAAAAAGCGATGTCCGCCACTGTGGTCACCACAGTCACTGCAACTGCAATTGTCCCGCAGCCAGACAGTATGAAACTGCGATTGATGACCATCGGCCCATGTAATGGAGAGAAGTTTTTCAGTGCTCTCGATAGCCGAGATCATTGCCGCTGGTTCCGTGCAATGTCGCGCGACATGGGCTGCTTGCATCATCCACTCCTGAACTTCTGAATGAAACGATATATGGCGTGAGGCAGTTAATCCTGTCTTGCAAGTTCATGGCAATGGAAAAAACCTCACGTCGAGGGATCAGGATTGCCCTTGACCGTCAGCCCTCTCTCACGCTTCAAGTCTCGTTTAATGAAGCGATGGCTGACACAGGGCTGTCGGATAAGGGCACGCAAGCTGACATGACCGACATTGCCGCACGGGTCTACAATCACAACTGGAAGATCGATCCGATCGTCCGCTCGTTGCTCGACACCGATTTTTACAAGCTTCTCATGGCGCAGTCCGTTTTCGGTCGCCATCGCGATACCAACGTCACGTTCAGCCTCATCAACCGCTCTACTGACGTCCCGATGGCAGACCTGATTGACGAAGGAGAGTTGCGCGAACAGCTCGATCACATCCGGTCCTTGTCCCTGTCACGCGGCGAAAGCACCTGGTTGCGCGGCAACACATTCTACGGCAAGCGCTGGGTGTTCCGGCCGGAGTTCATGACCTGGTTCGAGAATTTGCGCCTCCCTCCCTACCATCTTGAGCGCAAGGGCGATCAATACGAATTGAGTTTTGAAGGCACGTGGCCGGAAGTCATGTTGTGGGAAGTGCCGGCACTTTCTGTCCTTATGGAACTGCGCAATCGCGCCGTATTGCGTGGGATGGGCAAGTTCGAACTCCAGGTGCTGTATGCCCGTGCCATGGCCAGGGTCTGGGAAAAAATAGAGGTGCTGCGGGAACTGGATAATCTGGCCATCGCCGACTTCGGAACGAGGCGACGTCACAGCTTCATGTGGCAGGACTGGTGCGTGCAGGCCATGATGGAAGGGCTCGGGCGCCGCTTTACCGGCACATCGAATTGCCTGATCGCAATGCGTCGCGAGGTCGAGGCCATTGGCACCAACGCCCATGAACTACCCATGGTATATGCAGCCATGGCGGACACGGACGAGGAACTCGCCGCCTCACCCTACAAGGTTCTTGAAGACTGGCAGAAAGACTATGATGGCAACCTGCTGATCATCCTGCCCGACACTTATTCCACGAAAACCTTCCTCGATCGCGCACCGGACTGGCTTGCTGGCTGGACAGGCATGCGCATCGACAGTGGCGATCCGGTCGCCGGTGCCGACAGGGCGATCGACTGGTGGAAAGCCAACGGCGAAGATCCACGCGAGAAGTTGATCATCTTCTCCGACGGGCTCGATGTCGAAGAAATCTCCAGGCTCCATGATGCCTACAAAGACCGGGCAAAAGTTGGCTTCGGTTGGGGCACCTTGTTGACCAATGACTTTCGCGGTCTTGAGGCCAGCGATCGCCTCGAACCCTTCTCCATGGTTTGCAAGGCGATCACGGCCGACGGCAAGCCCACCGTCAAGTTGTCAGACAATCCGAACAAGGCCATGGGTCCTGCGGAGGAAGTGGCACGCTACAAGCGTGTGTTCGACGTCGGTGACCAGACCGCTTCAGACGTTATTGTTTGAAAACCGGGGTTGGCCTCTACCGCAGCGCCCAGGTTACGGTCACGCTGGCAGACAGCTCCTGTGTTCCCGCTTGCAATGGAACGCCACCAGCCTTTGCGCTGCGCATTTCCATCGCCACCGGACGTGGATTGAAATTCGCGTGCCCTTCCCGGATCATAAGAACTTCGCCAAGCCGGGCGTTGGCTTCACGGGCAAACAACTCGGCGCGGCGACGTGCATTCTCCATCGCCTTGGTCCGTGCTTCATCCCGCAAACGTTCCTCGCGACTGACCTGAAACTGGATGCCACCCACCTGATTTGCCCCGAGCTCGATAACTTCATCAAGCACCTCACCCAAAAGGGAAATATCCTTCACCTGGATACGGACAGAATTGTTGACCCGGTATCCGGTCACAACCGGCGGTTTGGAGTTGTCGCGCGTCCGCTGGTATTCTGGCTGAACAGACAGATTGTCCGTTGCGATGTCACGCCCGCGAATACCAACTTCCTTCAGCCGCTTTATGACACGGCGCATGGCTTTCGAATTGTCGGCCAGCGCGTCTCGCGCCGTTTCCGCCGTTGTCTGCACGCCAGTCGAGATCAGAACCATATCAGGCACGGCACTGACAGAGCCTTCAGCAGTGACTGTGATGTGCCGTTGCGGCGTGGTTGCCTCAGGGTCTTGAGCCAATGCATCGGACATGGGCGAAACTCCAACAAGAATGGCAAGTGCGGCAACGGCGGCGAGACGTGCAGGGAACATGGGTGAACCTTCGCTGGATTTTGCGGAATGGGAAGATCATCAGCGCAGTTTATACCGTTCCGATGTGGCAACGATAGGGTATGTATCAGCAATGTTAAAAGCGCTTTCAGATCAGGGGTGTTGTCTGCTAGAACCCGATCCGCTCTGGAGCACAGTGGGCCTGTAGCTCAATTGGTTAGAGCCGACGGCTCATAACCGTCTGGTTGCAGGTTCGAGTCCTGCCGGGCCCACCAGAGGCGTTTCGCGTCGCGAAACGCCACAATTCAAGCAATTGAATGATTCCGCGACAGTCGCTTCGCAGAAGCGATGAGAGCGTCCGTTTTTTGAGGTTTTCCCCCAAAGGCTGGCAGAGGCGTTTCGCGTCGCGAAACGCCACAATTCAAGCAATTGTACGCTTTCGCAGCAGTCGCTGCAGGGAGCAGGATTTACGTTTGGAATTGGTTGAAACTGCTGGGTGTCCGAACGCTCAGAAAGACTTTGTGGTCCACCTTACGCGCCCGTCCTCAGCAAGATGCCGACGTGGAATCCAGCCGACCACACCATGCCACCGAACACGGCACCATCCGTCGCGGCATGGACCGACACATCGAATGGTGCGGGCAGTCATGGGGAGTTCGTACACGTTGGTTCGTGATTGTGACGGACCGCTGCGCACCGTGACGGTCGTTTGCAGGCGATCCAGTTCAGTGAGCCGGTAGGATTGTCCCCCTTCATAGACGCAGCTTCCTGCAGCGTGGATTTGCGACGCATTCGGGGTGCTGACGACGAGTAGAGCAAACCCGAACGTCGCCAAACGGGACAAGGTATAGGCCATATCGGTTCCTTAAAAATACACGCAAAGGTTGAATATGACAAAGATATTACTGCTCTATTAACTTTGAGAGCGGCAATCGGATCGACGCACATGCCTTGATCTTATCTCGTCTCCTTGAAGTGATCAGCGCAAACGCACGCATATGCTAAAGCGTTGATATACGGGAAATGGAAAGGTCCTCGATATGCAGCAGCCAGCCAGACAACTCATCTATTTTGCAGATCCCATGTGTTCCTGGTGTTGGGGTTTTTCTCCAGTCATGGCACGTCTGCTGGGGGACTATGGCGATCGTCTCACGTTGCACATGGTGATGGGGGGGCTGCGCGCAGGAAACGAAGCTGTGATGGATGACGAGCAGAAAAGTTTCATCCGCAATCACTGGGAACACGTTGCAGAGCGTTCTGGCCAACCCTTCGACTGGGCGTTCTTTGAGCGCGACGGATTTGTCTACGACACCGAACCAGCCTGCCGTGCCGTCGTTGTTGCACGCAACATGGATGCGCGTCTCGCCTACGCGATGATGCATGGCATTCAAAAGGCGTTTTACGCCGAGGGACGCGATGTAACATCAACCAAAGTATTAACAGAAGTCGCAGAAGTCGTTGGTCTGGATCGGCAAGCATTCCGCACGGCAATCGAAAGCGACGAGGCCCGCACATTCACCGCGCAGGATTTCACGACAACACAGCAAGTTGGTGTTCCCGGATTTCCAACGCTTTTACTCGGTGATGAGGGAGAACAATTGACAGTTCTCGCCAACGGATACCAGGCGTACGACGGGATTGCAGCGCGATTGTCAGCAGAGCTGGATATGCAGTCACCACAGCACGCATCTTGACGCAGGTTCACGATAAAAACCCGTCAACTAGGTGTTCCACGCCGTGCGGACTGATGCGCGCCACGTTCCAGACATGTTACGCTATACAGTCCGCGCACAACGTTCGGAGTTATCATGCTCGACCTCGCCAGACATCAGCAGCTTCCTGAACAGCCACGTTATCAGGTTCTTGGGGGACCGATGACGTTGCGCTCGCGCATGGGCGGCTGGCTTGAACATGTTGCAATACCGTACTGGTTGGCGCGCGGCATTGACCATCAGGCTGGCGGATTCCACGAATGCCTCAGCTTTTCGGGACAATCGCTGCCTGTGAACAAGCGCCTGCGTACAGCGGCACGTCAGACGTTCTGTTTCGCAAGCGCGATCAGGTATGGGTGGGACGAGAGTGCTGAGTGTCACGCAGCCGTTGGGCATGGAATTGCCTTCCTCAATCGGCACGCCCGGCAATCGAACAATACATTTGCCAAGGAATTCACAAGCGACGGAAGAGTGATCAATCCCTCGCGGGATGCCTACGATTATGCATTTCTACTCTTCGCTGCCGCTGCCGCCGTGCGAGTTGGGAATCTTGAAGCCCGGCAACTTGGCGAAGACGTAATGCATCAACTGGAAGCGGATTTTTATCTCGGGTCAGGTTGTGGCTATCGTGAGGTTGCAGACAGCAAATCCGGTGTTGACGCCAATGGCGTGCGTCGCGCCAATCCGCACATGCACATTCTCGAGGCGTTCACAGCCTGGCATCGTGCCACTGGTGACATGAATGCCCATACGCGGGCTGCAGATATCGTCGACATGTTCCTTGCGAAGATGTTTGATTCACAGACCGGTTCTCTGCGGGAGTTCATGGACGCGGACCTGCAACCTCTGCCGGACGCACGGGCCGACATCCGCGAACCCGGTCATGCTTTCGAGTGGGCATGGTTGCTGTACGATTTCGACAGATGCGGCGATGCTCGGGTGCAAGAGGTGATCAAGCGCTTGTGCACCTGGGCAGTGACCTTCGGTACCAATCCCGCAACCGGCCTGACACACCAACGGGTTACATACAGCGGTCGGGTTCTCGATGACACGTCGCGCAGTTGGCCACAAACAGAGGCAGTCCGCGCTATGCTGGCACTGGAACGGATTGGTCATCCGGACATCACCACGAACGCATCGGCGCGGCTGGATACACTCTTCCGGCATCATCTCGCTCCGGCTCCCGCCGGACTGTGGTTCGATCGCATCGCCGCCGACGGCACCGTTCTCAGCGAAAGTGTCCCTGCCAGTATCCTCTACCACCTCGTCAGCGTTTTCACGGCTTCACTCGACGTCGCGGATTTGTAAGGCGAGCCTGATGAACCCCTCAGAGGCAGTGGCACTATCTGCATTCGGGCTCAATAGCCTCGATCCCCCTCACGTTGATGCGTAAAGAGTCCCGGAGCGATTGCAATTTTCCAGGGTTGTTCACGCCACCAACGGCTGTTCAACTCGATCTCGATGTTCTTGAATCCGTTGACGCGACGCGTTGTGTCCGCGCGCTCAACATGGTCCATCAGCGTATCGAGAAAAAAATCGCGCCGGGTCACAAAGGACTGGTTGGTCCAGGCCTTGTTGAAGGGCGACATGAGCCAGAATCCGCTCGGGTCATGGCGTTCAATTTCCGGGAACAGATGTTCCGGCTGATCTGATGCATAGGGTGCGGTGCCGATCAGGCGGGCCCGCTTGTCCGGGCGGAATGCGCGCAGTGCCATGGCAAATAATCGCGCGCTGGCGTTTGCGTCATCTGCTGGAAAGAACTTGCGGTACTTCTCGAGAGTCGCAAAGTCATCGCCGGGCTGCTTTGTATGGCGGAGGAAAACAACCTTTGCGGTGTCTGTTTCCACAACGTCGAACGCGGCGTTCAGTTGCCGTTCCGCTTCATGCGAAGGCTCGATCATCCGCAGGTCGTTTTCCAGCAACAGGATTGTGTCGCTTGACATGCCGCGGCCCAGCGCCTGGAAGCCGCCGAAAATACCGAGGTTGGTCGGTGAACCATCGCACGTGAACCCGTGCTCGGTCGCGATCTCACGTCCCTCGTCGTCGATTTCAGGAAAGAAAATAAAACGCTCGTTGAAGTGTTCTGTAACGCCGCTCTCGATCAGGCGGGCCAGCATGGGGCGCAGACTGTCGTAGCCCTTCCACGACAGAATTCCGAGCCCGCGCGACGTTGTCACCGCCAGTTCTCCATGATCCACGGTGTTGGGCGGACATGCTTGTAGAGTTTTTTCCATCCGGCGCTGACGGGCCACGCACCGATGGCTGCTTCATCCGGATCCGGCTTCCCCGTGAACGCGACGGAGATCACATCTTCCGGCAACTTCGGCGTCACGAAGAAATTCATCGGCCACGAGGGGATCAGGTCGTGCTTGAAACTGACGCACCATTCGCGCGGCCAGAACCGCTGTGCTGCGATATCGCCGGAAATGTACTGCTGCTCGATGTCATACTGTGCAAGTACCCCCTCCGGATCTTCATTGAACCGGGTAAAAATGTTCGGGTATTTCCCAACCGGCATACGGAAGATCGACGTGTTGCCAATTTCCTGGCCACGCTGCGTGAAATTCTCGACCACGCAATAGTGTCCGGGCTCGTAGTCGAAGAATGGGTCGATCGATCCCGTGATCACCATATCGAGGTCGAAGAACAGCACGTCACCGGAAAGATGTTCCAGATCATCGCGCCAGATTGCAATCTTGCGCCAGCCGGTGATTGCGACGCGCTCCGGAATATTGATATCCGGAATTGGCGCTGTGATCACATCCGCATCAATACCAACCGGATCGTCGGTGTAGCAGATCAGTTGCGTTGGGCGCGCGGTGTGCCGCTGGATCATTGACCACAAACGGTTCACGAAGTCTGACGGATAGCGTGTGCCCCACTTCATGCAAACAATAGTCTGCATCTGCTGCTCCCTTTCCCGCAAGTGCTGAACGCATGCGCGTGCTGCCGCCGCTTTGTGGTCTGATCAGGGCGATCTTGCAAGCGCGATCAATCGTGCACTCAAGGCACCTGTGGGTGAAGCAATGCACTGAGAATGCAGGCAATCCGGTTAGTGAAGATGGAACGCACCGTCCACGATCCGCAGTTCCGCTGGTTCGATCAGCTTGCGATGGGCCACGCGTACCGTGTGCAGGGGTCCATCCAGCTTCTCGACCCAGAAATCGAGAAATTGTCGCAGGTTCGGGAAGCGCGGGTGAATATCGTAGTCCTGCCACACGAAGGTCTGCAACAGGCCCGGGTGGTCCGGCATGTGATAGAGGATTTCTGCCGTCGTCAGGCTGTATCCTTTGAGTGTTTTCTTGAAAGTCTGGTCTGTCATGCAATCACCTTTTTCAATGAGTGACGCGTACGCGTTTCATAATAGATGATTCACGCAATAAATCATGTTTAAAATCAGTCAGTTAGCACTGATCCAAGGAGGCTGCTGCTATAGAACCACGGTCATGATCCGGGGTACGGTTTCAGTTGCCATGTGACATGCCATCAAGCTTTGCGAGCAAAGCCTCGCGCGTGAGTTTGAAATCGCTTGCGAGCCAGACTGTCTCAAGCGCACGCAGTGTTTTCCCGATCATCGGGCCTGCGGAATACCCGCGCAGTAACAGGTCATGCCCCGCAATCGGGAACGACGGAATCTCCCAGTTGCGAGACGTGAGCAGCACCCGTTCAGCGGCATCTGTTGGCTCCTCTTGCATCGCCCTAAGAAGGGCCACATCCAGAACCGTTTGAGATCCCATTCGATACAGTGCCGCACGGATGGAACGATCATCGGACAAGCAAGTCTGATGAGCTTCAGTCCATTTTGTAAGCCTGTCGCGATCGGTATTTGCAAGGCGAAGGCGAACCGCGAGCTGCTCGGCATCAAGTCTCGTAAATACGCCAAGAGCGAGCAGGCGCCGCACGGCGTCTGGCGCCAGTTCCAGCATGCGCTCAAGCTCGATCAGGGCGTGGCAGCGGGCAACATCGCCGTCACGGTCAAGCACACGAGCCAACACGCCAGACGTCGCCATGGCCGACAAGATCGCGGGTGCATGCGCGCCAACAAGTGTTTTCAGGATCTCGTTGCAGATGCGTTCCGCAGAAATCTGTTGCAGACCGGCTTGTTCCGTACGGACGGCGTCATGTCCGACCTCATCCAGTGCACCATCACCAAAAACCGCTGAAAACCGGTAGAATCGCAGGATCCGCAGGTAATCTTCACGAATACGCGCGACCGGGTCCCCGATGAACCGAACCCGTTGCGCGGTCACATCGCCGTATCCATCAAGGGGATCATAAATCGTTCCATCCGCATCGCAATACAGAGCGTTGATCGTGAAGTCGCGACGGGAAGCGTCTGTAACCCAATCGGTCGTGAAGGCCACAGATGCGTGGCGACCGTCCGTCGCAACATCCTTGCGCAAGGTCGTGACCTCGAACGCTGTTCCGCTCGAGATAACCGTCACAGTCCCGTGCTGAAGCCCTGTCTCATGGACGGAAAGCCCGGCAGCGAGAGCCAGTCGCATCACATCTTCAGGGTGTGCATTTGTTGCGAGATCAATGTCGGCAACCGGCCGGCCCATCAGTGTATTGCGGACGGCTCCACCAACCGCACGTGCTCGAAATCCACCTGCCGTGATTGCAGTGAACACAGCTTGCGTGGTCGGTAATTGCAGCCACTCTGCTTGGCCAATGTGTGTCGGGGACACGTCATTCACCTGCATGACGGTGCGAACCGCAGTGCGTCAAGCCTGCGCGCCAGGGCATGTCAGTCCACATAGCCGGGTTGCAGTTTCCCGTCCTTGACGGTCGGCGGGTGATAGGTCCCCCCGGGGGGGCCAGCAGGGCTTGAGGTTAGCGCGAGATAGACCAGGGTTCCGAGCACCAGAAGGGTGCCGATACCCGTCATCCATCCAATAGGTGGGTTGGTCCAGGCGCTTTTCCGTGTGGCACCTCCGGCAACCGGCGGCGAGAGAAAATCCATCACTGTCGCGTAGATTGCGAACAGTACGAACGGCAAGAGAAACAGCAGGGCAGACGTAACGAAAACTCGGATCATGATGGAAACAATTTCTCCTGCAAGTTACGTAGAATTCCAGCAGTTGCACCCCAGATATAGCGGTTACGCCACGGCATGGCGTAATAATGTCGTGTGGCCCCGTTCCATTCTGTCGAGTGGCGTTGATGGTTGCTTGGGTCCATCAGAAACGCAAGGGGCACTTCGAAGGCTTCATCAACTTCCGACGGATCGATCCGCAGTTCATGCTGTGGCTGAACCATGGCGACAACCGGCAGGATACGAAACCCGCTTCCTGTTTGATAGCTGTCGAGATAGCCGAGTGGTTCCACAAACGAGCGGGCAAGGCCGACTTCTTCTTCGGCTTCACGCAACGCGGCCTCAAGAGGTCCGTTGTCACTGTGCTCCACCTTGCCGCCCGGAAAAGCGATTTGACCAGCGTGCGTGGGAAGATGGGCTGCACGCAAGGTGAGCAGAGCCTGCAGGCCCTCGCGACGGGGCACGATGGGGACGAGAACGGCTGCTGCGCGAGGTGTTTTGTGGAGGTCGGAAAGATCATTGTCGGCGTTCAGATCGTGATCTCCACGAGCCGGTGTTTGGTTGGCATCGAATGTCTGGCGATCGGCGACGTTGGCAAGTCGCGCGCGTGCGCGCAGCTCGAATATCTCGGGCACAAGACCATTCCGGTGATCCACAGTTGGAACTGTGTCAGGCATGTCAGCAGGCATCAGATTGCAGAGCCTTGTCCGGCGGTGTCGTCAAGTGTAGCCGCCTCCGCCATGGCGAAGAACTGCCCCCCACTCCAGACACCGAAATGCGCGACGCCCTCAATCGATAACTCGGTGCCAAGATCGACGAGATCATAGTATAACGCGCGCGTCACGCGTGCCTCCAGATCATTGCGAATAAGCACATAGGGTTTGAGGCCACCATGCGGGCCTTCCAACGCAAAACGCAGCACATGTTCCGCACCGGTCACAACCACGTCGTCCACGTTTGTGCGCCAGATCAAATCCTGCATGGTTCCGCTTCCGCGAATTTCCATTTCTACTGCCATGAATGGTGCGTCAACCACGCGAACGGGCACTTTTTCAATCGGCGTCACGACGAAGTAGTGTCCGTCGTCTTCGCGGCGCAGGACACTGGCAAAGAGCTTCACCAGCGCGGTCCGCTCGATCGGGCTTCCTTCGTAAGTCCAGGCGCCATTGCGTTGAATAGCAAGGCCGATATCCGGGCGGGCAGGCGGGTCCCACAGGTGTATCGGTGGACGCGCCGTGTTGCCGTCATTCGCGAGCATTTCTTCCAGCCGGGTCAGGGCCATCGCGGTGCATGCTGTCGATTGTTTGGCAGGGGCTGTCATAGTGCAATTGGCGCACGTTGGCAGATGAGGTCAATGGGGGTGTGCCAAAATGCAAGCAGTTAAAAAATGGCGGCCCCTCGGTCTTGGGGGAAAAGGAGCCGCCATTTAGGACCCCGCTGCCCGATGTTACAGGCACTTGGAGCAAGCCCATCACAACGGTGATGCATCGCATTTGGTCTGCCGTTCGCTAGCATGACCAAAACCGAACTGCTGACCCGGGGGGAGGAGAGAATTGCCAGCCCGACACAACACTTGCGATCCGCAAGGGCTCTGTCATCGAATCAATCACAGACCCGTGGGTTCCACATCCCCCAAATGGGTTGCTTTTCAACAATCAGCATAAATATTTACATAAAAGCGTCTGGCAGGATGGAAAGGCAATCAGGGACGTGGTTCCAGGAGACGCCTTGGAATTGCGTCTCTTGAACTCACACGCCCAGTTCGAGGAAGCTTGTCCTAGCCTTTGGGCTGATCTGTATAGCGCAGGTAGGGTTTCGGTTGATCAAAGCTACCGAAGCGCTCCTTGGCATCCGCGTCCGACACGGCTGCGGTTATGATCACCTTGTCGCCCGGCTGCCACTGTGCCGGTGTTGCAACCTGATGTTTTGCCGTAAGTTGCATGCTGTCGATGACCCGAAGAATTTCGTCAAAGTTTCGACCTGTTGTCATCGGATACGTCAGCGAAAGTTTGATTTTCTTGTCCGGACCGATCACGAAGACCGAGCGCACCGTTGCATTGTCAGCTGGTGTGCGCCCCTCTGACGAGTCGCCTTCAGAAGCTGGCAGCATGTCGTAAAGTTTCGCCACCTTGAGTTCCGGGTCTGCAATCAGCGGATAGTCCACGGCGTGACCGGTGACATCCTTGATGTCCTGTTTCCACGCGTGATGGCTCTCGACCGGATCGACAGATATGCCGATGATCTTGCAATTTCGCTTGTCGAACTCACCGGCAAGTCCTGCCATATAGCCGAGTTCCGTCGTGCAGACCGGAGTGAAATCCTTCGGGTGCGAGAACATGATGGCCCACCCGTCACCAATCCAGTCGTGAAACGCGATCTCACCGGCTGTTGTTTCAGCAGTAAAGTCGGGGGCGACATCGTTAATGCGTAGGGCCATATCGTGCTCCTTGTGATGCTTTAGGGAAAGGCCATGCCAGTACCCGCATACCGGCAATGTGCGCCTGGAGGAGCCGGATTGCAAACCTGATATTCTGAACCAGAGGTAAGAGCCACCGCGACCATTGCACCCTGTCAAGTTAACTGTGTCGCATCGCTGCCAACACGATTGTGACCCAATTCCGTCTCAACCTGTTGCAGAGTGTTCCCACGGAGCCCCCAACAGGCGTATACAGACACAATGACACAGCTAAATGAGGCCGATGTAAACATCGTCGGTGAGATCGAAGCAGCAGGCGAGCGCATGACGCGTGTGCGCGAAGCAGCAGCAACGGTCATTTTCGGACAGGACAAGGTGATTGAGCAGACGCTCATCACGCTTCTTGCGGGCGGCCACGCACTACTGATCGGTGTGCCGGGGGTTGCGAAAACCTTGCTGGTCGAAACATTGGGATCTGTTCTGGGGCTCGACAATCGTCGCATCCAGTTCACGCCGGATCTTATGCCGTCCGATATACTGGGCGCTGAGGTGCTGGAAGAGGGCGAAACCGGTCGACGGTCGTTTCGGTTCATCAAGGGCCCGATTTTCACACAGTTGCTCATGGCAGATGAGATCAACCGCGCCAGCCCGAAAACGCAGTCGGCACTGTTGCAGGCGATGCAGGAAAATCACGTCACGGTTGCGGGCGAACGACACGATGTGCCGCAACCGTTTCACGTTCTGGCTACGCAGAACCCGCTGGAGCAGGAAGGCACTTATCCACTGCCAGAAGCTCAACTTGACCGTTTCCTTCTGCAAGTGGACGTCAGTTATCCGGATGAACTCGCAGAGCGTCGCATGCTGTTCGAGACAACGGGGACGGAAACGAAATCGCTTGGGACAATTTATTCGCAAGCAGATTTAGTAGCTGCACAGCGCCTTGTGAGACAGATTCCGGTCGGTGACCAGGTGGTTGATGCGATCTTGAAACTGGTGCGTTCGGCCCGTCCTGGCGAAGGTGCGGATGAAAATGTCGGGAAATATATCGCATGGGGCCCTGGTCCGCGCGCGAGCCAGGCGCTCATGATGGCGACGCGTGCCAAGGCCATGATGGAAGGGCGTTTGTCTCCCTCCGTTGATGATGTGATTGCACTCGCCGGTCCAGCCTTGAAGCATCGCATGGCACTGTCGTTCGCAGCACGCGCCGAAGGCATCACCATTGACGATGTGATTGGTAAGCTCACGGCGCAGATTGATTGACAATTGAGCCTCCTCTTTATGGAGGAGGAGTTGAGGTAAGCTTGTCTGAGCCAGTACAGCATCCGACAACGGCCGAAGCGGCATTGCCGCTGGAGCTGGCGGCGCACGCCTTGACTGACGCGTTGCCGGAGTTGCTGGTGGAGTCCTCGCGAGTGGCGCAGACCGTCATTCACGGCATCCATGGGCGGCGCAAATCCGGTCCCGGTGAAACCTTCTGGCAGTTCCGGCAGTTCACGGATGGCGACACCCGAACGCAGATCGATTGGCGTCGCTCCGGCGCGTCCGATCACCTTTTTATCCGCGAGCGGGAATGGGAAGCCGCGCACTCGGTCTGGTTCTGGCCGGACGTGTCGCCGTCCATGTTGTTTCGCAGTTCATTGTCACCCATTCTGAAACGTGATCGAGCATTGGTTTTGATGTTCGCACTTGGCGAGCTTCTGGCGCGTGGCGGTGAGCGGGTCGGGATTTTGGGAGCGATGCCACCGCGTATCGGACGCAACATGATCGAACGCATGGCGCTCGCGGTCGCAAATTGGGACAAGAATGGGGAGGCTCCGAGCTTGCCTCCGGCTGATGGTCCGGGCCGTCACAACGAGCTCATTCTGATTGGGGATTTTCTGGAACCGCTCGACCTACTCGGCCCGCGTCTTGAAGCGCTGGGTGCACGTGGCGTGAACGGTCATATCGTCCAGATCGTCGATCCGGCTGAAGAAACCTTGCCCTATGCCGGGCGTGTCGAGTTTGAACCGCTCGAAGCGGGAGCACGAGTCATCGCCGATCGGGTCGAGGGGCTTCGAGACGCGTACGCGGAAAAGTTCTCTGCGCATCGTGCCGCGGTGCGTGACCTGGTCCAGCGCTTCGGATGGTCGTTTCTCGTCCACCATACGGACCGTCCGGCAGAAGAGGCGCTGATCTCCCTGTTCGCGCGTCTTTCAGGCGCCGACGCAGACTACCGTCAGACAAGTGCGAGTGACGATGCTGCCATATCCGCACAGGACGCCAACCGTACACAGCCTCCTCGCATGGAGGTGGTGAAATGATCGGTGGTCTTGCCTTTGCAAGCCCCTGGTTGCTTGCCGGTTTGGTGGCGCTTCCTGTGATCTGGTGGTTGCTGCGCACGACGCCACCAAGCCCGAACCGTGTGGCATTCCCGCCAACCCGCATTCTCGAAGACCTCATCAACCGTGAAAAAACGCCGGCGCGCAGTCCGTGGTGGTTGACGCTAATGCGCATCGCTGCTGCTGCAGCGATCATCTTCGCGCTCGCCGAACCGGTCCTCAATCCGACACAACTGGCCGCCGTCAACAATGCACGTCTTGTTCTGGTCGTGGACAATGGCTGGGCTGCTGCCTCACGATGGGATGCACGTCAGGCAACGCTTGAGCGTGCATTGGCAGGAGCCGAAAGTGCCAGCCAACCTGTGTTGGTTGTGGCTACCGCCGACACAATGGCCCGCGATCGTCTACGTTTCGTGGATGCGGGGGCCGCGCGTGACCGGGTGGCTGGACTTGAACCGCAGCCGTTTGCATCGGATCGTGGCGCAGCACTGGCGCAACTTAAGGCAGCGATGGCGTCGTCAGGTACTGCAGCAACGCAATTTGTCTGGCTTGCTGATGGCTACGATTATGGTGGCGCAGCAGAGTTTGCAGCTGGATTGAACGTGCTTGCAGGTGCGACAGGCGCCGTAACGCTTGTGGCACCGAGTGGTGATACGACAGCTCTGGCCCTGCGCCGTAAATCCGGTGACGCCCGCGCGTTGCAGGCCGAAATTCTCTCCGTCTCCGCTGCGAGTCCTCGCGCCGGACAGGTATCCGCCCTGAGCCAGAAAGGTCAGCAGATTGCAACGGCAGATTTCACGTTGCCCGCGGGGACTGCAAATACCGAAGTCACGTTCCGTCTACCACTCGAAATTCGCAACCAGATCGCGCGACTGGAAATCCAGTCAGAGGCGTCCGCAGGAGCTGTCCATCTTCTGGATTCGCGCGCCCGCTGGAACAGAGTTGGTCTGATCGCGGGGGCAAATCGCGAAAAGGATCAACCGCTCTTGTCTCCGCTTTACTATCTCGTGCGCGCACTGAAACCGTTCACGGACGTGGTGGAAAGTCCGGAGCAGAGCACAGCGTTGGCGCTTGACGATCTCCTCAAGCGCCGCGCGTCAACCATCATGTTGGCGAACATTGGCACCGTAGCCGGGCAATCGGAAACGAAGCTGACAGAGTGGGTGAAGAAGGGCGGTGTTCTTGTTCGCTTTGCCGGTCCCCGACTGGAGCAGGGCGATGATGGATTACTGCCATCGCCGCTGCGTTTTGGTGGTCGGACATTGGGCGGCGCGCTCTCCTGGAGCGAGCCACAAA
This sequence comes from uncultured Hyphomicrobiaceae bacterium, assembly GCA_937931785.1. Taxonomy (GTDB): domain Bacteria; phylum Pseudomonadota; class Alphaproteobacteria; order Rhizobiales; family CALHAX01; genus CALHAX01. The sequence goes on from CALHAX010000008.1 coordinate 22,575, forward strand.
AGCTGGCAGCTATGGACGAAAAAGGCCTGTTCTCAGGTCTTTCGGCTCGCGATGAAGTTGCGGTACGGCGTCAGGTGTTGGCTGATCCGGCTCAGCTCAGACCGGACACAAAGGTTTGGGCGCGTTTGGCTGACGGGACACCGCTTGTGACCGCACGCGCGCTGGATCAAGGGTGGCTCGTCTTGTTCCACATCACGGCAAATTCCGACTGGTCAAACCTTCCGTTATCGGGTCTCTTCGTGGACATGCTTCGACGCATTCTGACATTGGGAACGGGCACGACATCCGGCAGCACGCCTGCTTCCGCATCGACAGATGGCAAAGTCCCGGCTGCCAAAGGAGTTGGCAACCAGACGATCCTTGCGCCGCGCCGTCTTCTGGATGGTCGTGGCTTGCTGGGTCCGCCACCGCCGTCCGCGAAACCGCTCGCACTCGCAGCGCTGGAAACAACAACACCCGGACCAACGCATCCGCCAGGCTATTATGGCGGTGCCGAAAGTGCGCGTGCACTGAACGCCATATCCGCGAAGACAGTGCTTACGCCGCTTCCCGAACTGTCCGGTGTAACGCGCAGCGCCTATCAGGGCGGAACAGCCACACCATTGAAACCATGGCTGTTCCTCGCCGGGCTCGCACTGTTATTGCTTGATGGTCTTGCCGTTCTCTGGCTTTCCGGGCTCCGTCCCCGAGGGAGACGAGCAGTCGTGGCGAGCGGAATTATTCTTTCGCTATGGGCAGGCACAGCCGGTTTTTCAACGTCATCTCACGCCCAGAACGTTGACACGGCATCCGCGCTGGAAGCCACTTTAAAAACGCGTTTCGCCTACGTGATTACCGGCAATAGCGCAATCGATGAAACCAGTCGCTCCGGTCTCTCGGGCTTGACGTTGGTTCTGTCCCGCCGCACAGCCGTTGAAGCTGGCGCACCGGTTGGTGTCGATATCGCCAAGGATGAACTTGCGTTTTTTCCGATCCTGTACTGGCCTGTCATGCCGGATGCGACCACCTTGTCCGACGCGATGCTCTCCAAGATCGACGCCTACATGAAGACGGGCGGCATGATCGTGTTTGATACCAAAGACTACGGCAACGGACTGTCCGGTGGATTGGAGGGGATGTTCGCTCAAGGTGGTGAAACGCCTCTGCAGCGTATGCTCGGTCGCCTCGATCTGCCACGCCTCGAGCCGGTGCCGCAAGGTCATGTCATGACCAAGTCATTTTATCTCCTCAATGAATTTCCCGGGCGTTGGGCCGGGGGAGAAACATGGGTGGAGGCAGGGTCTGCGATCTCTGGCGACAGCGGCGCGCGCGTTGCCCAGCAAACCGATGGTGTGTCATCGTTGATCGTCACGTCGAACGATCTTGCCTCAGCCTGGGCCATGGATGAGAGCGGCAGCCCATCGTTCGCCGTTGTGCCGGGGGGCGAATTGCAGCGCGAGATGTCGTACCGCACAGGCGTAAATATCGTCATGTATGCGCTGACAGGGAACTACAAGGCGGACCAGGTGCACGTGCCGGATCTCCTGAAAAGGCTTGGTCAATGAACTGGTCCGTTATTTTCAATCCCTATGTGCCGTGGTCGGTTTTGATAGGGCTTGCGATTGTGGCGTTTGTTATCGTTGCGCTTTTTGTATGGCAAAAGCGCAAGGGCACATTCTTGCGACTCCTTGGGCTTGCAGCTTTGATTGGCGCACTCGTCAATCCGACCCTCAAGCAGGAAGAGCGCGAGTTTCTCTCGAACATCGCCGTGGTCGTGATGGACAAGAGCGCAAGCCAGACCATTGCCGAGCGCAAGGCGCAAACAGCGGAGGCGCGCAAACGTCTCGAAGAACGCCTTGGCAAGATCAAGAATCTGGAAGTGCGTTTCGTCGATGCAGGCCGCACGCAAGACGACGGAAAGTTCGGCACAAAACTTTTTGATGATCTTGAAAAGGCGCTCAGTGATATTCCCTCAGACCGTCTGGCCGGCATTGTCATGGTCACCGACGGACAAGTGCATGACGTACCGTCAAAGGTATCGGCGTTCGGCAAGGACGTGCCGGTGCATGCCCTCCTGACCGGAAAACCTGGCGAATTTGACCGTCGTATCAACGTGGTCCGTGCACCGCGCTACGGCATTGTCGGAAGTCAGGCGGAAGTGCGTTTGAAGGTTGAGGTTCAGGGGCGTGGCGGTGCGGCGGCCTCAAGTGGCCAGAAGCCTGCGAAATTGCGTATCAGACGCGAAGGAAAACCGGATGAACGGATCACGGTCAGGCCGGGCGAAGAGATTGTCGTGGATTTCGACTTTCCGCACGCCGGTACGAACATCATCGAACTTGATCTGGAACCGGTGCCGGGTGAACTGACCACGGCCAACAACCGCACGATAATTTCGGCGCAAGGTGTGCGAGAAAACCTCCGCGTTCTTCTGGTTTCAGGAGAACCGCATGCGGGGGAACGCACGTGGCGCAATCTTTTAAAATCTGATGCCGCCGTCGATCTTGTTCATTTCACGATTCTGCGTCCACCGGAAAAGCAGGACGGTACGCCAATCAATCAGTTGTCGCTGATTGCATTCCCGACCCGCGAACTGTTTTCGGAAAAACTCCATGATTTCGATCTGGTGATTTTCGATCGCTACCAGCGCCGGGGCGTGCTGCCGTTGCTGTATCTGCGGAACATCACCCGTTACGTGGAAGATCATGGTGGGGCTGTGCTTGTAGCTGCTGGACCGGATTATGCCGAGCCGCTCAGTCTCTATCTTACACCTCTGGCCGACGTACTGCCTGCCGCACCAACCGGACGGGTGATCGAAAAACCCTTCAAGCCAAAAATCACAGCAACCGGACATCGCCATCCGGTCACACGTGGATTGCCAGGTGCCGCGCCTCAGGGCTCGGACAAGTCGGCGTCATGGGGCCGTTGGTTCCGTTTGGTCGAAACGGAAGAACCGCGCGGACAAGTTGTCATGGAGGGAGCTGAGAAGGATCCACTCCTTATTCTCGACCGTCGCGGCAAAGGTCGCGTCGCGCTTCTTCTTTCGGATCATGCCTGGTTGTGGGCACGAGGGCTTGAGGGTGGTGGTCCGCACACCTCCCTTCTGCGCAGGTTAGGTCATTGGCTGATGAAGGAACCAGACCTCGAAGAAGAATTCCTGTCCGCAGTGCGCAAGGGCAAGGCGTTGACCATTGAACGTCGGTCTATGAAAGATGTCGTTGGCGACGTCACAATAACCGGACCAGATGGCGTTACCCGCAACGTGAAGCTTGAAAAGGTCGAGGCAGGATTGTGGCGCGGATCGTATGACGCGGAAACACCGGGTCTTTATAAACTTACATCAGACGAGTTGACGGCAGTCGCGCGCGCAGGAGATCCGAATTCCCGTGAAATGTCGGAAGTCACAGCGACCGATGAAAAACTGAAACCTGTTCTTGAGGCAAGTGGAGGGGGAACATTCTGGTTGCGTGATACAGGCATCATCTCGACACAGTCCATCGCGGTCCCGCGTGTGAGTATGCTGCGGTCAGCCAAGGTCATGAGCGGTTCTGGCTGGATGGGCCTGCGCGATCGGCGCGCCTTCCTGACGCGGGGTGTGAAGCTTTACCCGTTGTTCACCGGGTTTCTAGCACTCGCGGCATTGTTGCTGCTGATATCAGCAATGTGGTGGCGCGAAGGGCGGTAGTTTGCCTTCGCGCCTTGACGTGCAGGTCAGTGCCGGCTCGGCAGTGCGACCATCGTGCTCCAGTAACCATTCAAAGTTGTGATCACGTCTTTCAAACCTTCGGCCGATGAAGGCTTCGAGATGTACGAGCTGACGCCCAGATCGTATGTCTTTTCGATATCGTCTTCCGAATTCGATGTCGTCAGAACAATCACAGGAATGCGACGCAGCGAGGGGTTCGACTTGATGTGCAACAATGCCGTACGGCCATCCATTTTCGGCATGTTCAGGTCAAGAAGAATAAGACCAGGCCGTGGTCGATCCGCGTATTCACCGATACCATTCAGATAGTCCAGCAGTTCTTGGCCATTCTCCACGAAATCAATTTCGTGCTTGAAGTCGCTGTCGCCGAAGGCTTCACGCATGAACATGCGATCATCCGCATCGTCCTCAGCGATCAAAATCGGAATATCGTGCGAAGGACCGGGGCCCACGACAGCAGACTCCTCGTCGCATGGGGCGACACCCCGTTCTGCTTGAGGCGTTGGAGCCGACATGATCTCGGGTAGAGCGACTTCTGTCATCTGTGGAACGTCGATCTCAAGGGATGGCTCGATCGTCATGTACTCGGTCTCGGAGGCAACGAAGTCGTCCTCATCGGCGCACGGCAGCAGTTCGTCGTAGAGCTCCGGTGCGATGACAGCAGAAACAATCGGTTCAACAGAGTCTGCTGCAGGTTCACCAACCATCATTTCGCAGAAGTTCGGCACTGCGGTTGAAATTTCATCGTCGACGATGATGGACTCTTCAACGATTGTAAAATCCCGAGACGACAAAGGAGCAGATTCAGAAGGTTCTGACGGAGCGTGTGCGAAAGGTTCACTCGTTGGCGGGAAGTCGAAAATATTGCTTGTTGCAGCGATAGGCGCTTCCACTCCGGAGCAGTCAGGTGTGGTTGCCAAATCAACGAAATCGGGTTCAGCGTCGAAAGTAATTTCACTTGAGGTGGATTGATTTTCGTCTGTATCGTCTGTTGCAGGAGAGGTCAGATCGTCCGCAGTAATCTGCATAGCGGGAGAGGAGGCGGCGAACATCTGAACAAAGTCAGCGAGGTCCTGCCGCAACTCAGGGGTCGGCGTTGTATCGGGTTCGACATTGTCGGATGGTGTTGTATCTTTCGTACCGGCTATATCGATCAGAGGCTCTGCCGTCGCCGCAGCAGTGGTTTTATCTGCTGCAATTTCATTCTCAGAAACAACCAGGTTGCCAACGCCATGTGAAACCTCGTTGCTTGTCACAACCATGTTTGTATCTGGCGCTGTCGGTTCTGCGTCCAGAATTTGCGTTACTTCAACTGGAGCAGGAATAATCGGCACAACAGGCTTGATGAGGTTTTCTGCAGCACGGTTAGACGCTTGAAGGGCTGTAGTAATGCGAGCTGTCATCGGGTCAACGAACGAGGAGGTGGACTCGGTTTCAACCATGCCACGAGCATCATTTTTTGTCTCTTCGAGTGTCGTCTCTGATGCGGCAACTATAACGGGATCTGCTGTTGTGACGGCCTGGTCATCAACAGGAATGGTCGCCGAGGTGTCTGATGCGAATGTCAGCGTCACCGTTTGTTGGTAATCGAGAACCTGATCGCGGAAGACTGGAGCCTCGACGTGAGGTGCTTCCTGGCGGAACGTTGGGTCAGTTTCCTGCACATGGTCTTCGGTCGGAGGAGCAATGTCAGAGTTTTCGTCCATATTTCTTGTATCCTGCGGCGTGACAATAGACTGGTCCATCAGGAAGGCATCCTCTTCATTATATTCATCGAGTTCAGCAAGATCTGAAGCTGTGTGGCTAGCGTCGGATAGATCCTCTGACAGGCCTTGTTCACTGTAGTCGGCAGGGTTTTTCACTGTCTCGGTTGGATCCAGGACAGGAGTATCGACCTTCTCGTCTACTGTAGACAACACCGCGTCGGCAGTATCATCTGAAACGGCAACATCGTCGCCTGCAGCCAACTCCAACGTGCCAAGGGAGTTGTTGAGAGCATTGACCTGAGCATCAACTGCTTCGGCCATGTTGTTATGCACGAATGGTGCGTCGTCGGTTTTGACTTCGATCTCGATTTCAGCGTTTGCGTCGTGCTGTATGTCAGTTAGATCGCGTCGGGCCGAAGGGGCTTTCACGCGGCGCAGGGTTCCGCGGTTTTTTGGTACTGAGGACGAGACAATCTGTCTGCGTACAGGGTTCTTGATCTTTGGTTCATCAAGGAAGACGACGCCAACTTCGCCGGTGCGTCGCCAGACGACCTCGACATCAGCTTCAAAACCGTCCAGTTCGATCAGAAGCTCAAAGGTTTCCGGAACAGAAGAATGATCCTTGACCTGCAGTCGTGCACCGGTGTCCGAAATGTCGCGCACCACGCACGGAAGTGAGGCGCAACGTGCTGCAAAGGCGATTTTCCCGCCTTTGAGGACGCGTTTACGTTCCGATTGTCGTGCCTCTTCTGGCGTGGACAGCGCCATGTCTTACCCCGCTCCGCATTCGTCGCGACGCTGGCGCGAGGAATAAATACGGATTTAAATCCAGAATACAGAAGTGGTTTACCATGCAGGGATTACCAGTCTGTTTCTATCGAGGTGTGTTCGGGTTATGAATTTGTTTCCAGAACGTTAACATGTGGCTCGAATTGAATTGGTATTTCCCTCATATGAGAAAAAGAAGCACACCTGCGGCGAGAAGTGCGATTCCGGTAACTTCGGCGATGGAGCTCTTCTCACGGAAATAAAGCCAGGAAATAAGAAGCGCAAAAATCGCCTCGACCTGCCCAACCGCCTTCACATAGGATGCATTTTGCATCGTCATGGCTGTGAACCAGCCGATGGAGCCCAGTGCGCTTGTCAAGCCGACAAAAAAGCCAGGTTTGCGGTGGTGCCACATGGCGGCAAACGCCGATGGTTCTCGAAACACGAGCCAGATGCCAACGACAACGACTTGTATCAGGATGACCGCGACGACTGTCCATGCTGCGGCTGCAACAAATGGCAAACCCAGCGAAAGGCTGGCTTCCCGCAGAAATAGATACGAGAACGTGAAGGCCAGTCCGGTCGCCAAGCCAATCTGCACCGGCAAGGAGGTGAAGGTGGCAAGTGGATGGCGCAACGTATCGCGCCAGGCTCCGGCGTTTGTTTTTCCTCCTGCTATGAGGAAGACACCCGCAAGCGTGACAATGATTGCAAACCACCCCGCTAATGATATGGACTCAGAGAAAAACACGGAACCCAGTATCGCCGTCATCATGATGTCCGATTTCGGTAACATGGAGCCCACGGCGAAGTTGCGCAGAGTGAACAGGTAAATCAGTAACCAGGTTGCGATGACCTGTGCCAGCGCCGCTCCAAGGCTGTAGAGCCAGAATACACGAGGCAGTGTGGGCACCGGGTCTGTGCCACTGCTGTGTATGATCATGAGGTAAACCACAAGAAACGGAAGCCCGAACAGCGAGCGCACATAAGTCGTCGCCATTGTAGAGAGATGTGCGTTCAGGCGCTTCTGGCCGGCGGTTCGCACAGCTTGCATCAGAGCTGCAAAAATGCTGATCGCGATCCAAAGACTGCCCATCGCTTTATCTCCCCACCAGATGCATTGCGATGGCTACGGTAACAATACCGAATGCCGTCGAGAAAAGGATTGCAGTCGAGACGCGTCGCGCCGCCTGTCCGTAGCTCTCTGCAATCACAAAGACATTACCCGCAATCGGTATGGCGGCAAATGTCACGGCAATGGCCAGCCAGTCGTTACGCACATCAAGCCAGATGCCAAGAGTCAGCCAGACAATGATTGGATGTACGACAAGCTTGAGAACAGTCATTAGCGCGATGGGGTGACGCGCTCCGGCGACCTGGCGACCGGCGAGCGATGCACCAAGTGCGAAAAGGGCTGTCGGTCCCGCAGCGCCACTCAGGAATGTGAGAAACCGATCCATTGGGGCCGCAATGTCTGTTCCGAGAGCGCTTAGTGTTAGTCCAGCAGCAATTGACAAAAGGAACGGATTGAAAATGACACCAGTCACTGTTTTTCTAAGACCACTCCACCCGCCGCCGCCTGTATGAATTTCGAGAAGCGCAATAGAGAAAGGGATTATGAACACCAGGTCCACGATCATGGCCATTGCAAAGGGGCCGGCGACAACCGGACCGAATGCGGCAAGTGCCAGGGGTAAGCCCAGAAATCCAAGGTTTGGAACGGCCGCCGCCTGACCTGAGATCGCCATTTCACCAAGCGTCGCTCTGAACAATGCGCGTGCAGCCAATGCCCCCACTGCAAACATGAAAAGACCGCTCGCGAGGTATCCACCAAGAAACACGGGGTTTAGTATATCTCCGAAGGACTGGCTGCCGATGGCCTTGATCAACAACGCAGGCGTCGCGAAGTAGAAAACAAACACATTGAGACTGCGCACGGCGTTCTCGCCAAGCATGCCGCGCCAGGCAGCAAGATATCCAAGGCCAGCCACAGCGAAGAACGGCAAGGTCAGTTCAAGGATCAGTGTCATGAAGGAAAGGCCAGGCGGGCGGTGGTCACTCGACCGCCATTGATGAGTACACAAGCGGGGGTATCACGTCCAATGTGTGAAGGTACAGGCAGGAAGCGAATGTATGTGATACCGGTTTGCAGCGCCCCCCTTGCGTTCGCACCTGTGCCTTGTCATGGAGAACGCTAACTCAGAACTCATCTGTCAAATTTCGTTTGAAAGTGCGTCGTCCATGACATCTGTTCTTTGTATGCATCACAGGCCCGATGATTTCCGCGGACTTCTGGAGGAACGTTTTCCGGATGTCACGGTCGGTTATGCGTCGACCAACGACGAAATCATCACACAACTGGCGTCGCTCCAGCCGGACGCTGTGTTCTCGATCAAGGGTCCTGAATTCCCTGGAAACCTGCACCACAAGGCCGTTGAAGCTGCCTGTGTGAAATGGATTCATGTGGGCGGGTCCGGCTACGAACACATCCAGCCCTTTGATCCGGACAAAGTCACTGTAACCAACAGTGCAGGAGTTCTGGCCCGACATCTCGCCGAGACGGCAACCGGGGCAATTCTTGCGCTCAACGGCAATTTTTTTCCCTACCATCGCCAGCAGCAGGCGAGGGTGTGGCAGAGCCGAACGTTCAAACCGCTTGCCGGGCAATCCCTGCTCGTGGTGGGCCTCGGTCATATTGGCGATTGGGTTGCACGGAACGCGAAGGCACTTGGAATGACGGTGCATGGCGTGCGGCGTCGACAGGAACCAGTTGCTCATGTCGATCAAATTTTCCCCCCGGAGCAGTTGCATAACGCTTTACGCCAGGCGGATTTTGTGTCGCTCCATGTCCGCGCCTCGGACGAAACGCACCACATGATGAACGCGGAGGCGTTCGCCGCGATGAAGCCTGGCGCATTCCTGCTGAACACCGCGCGCGGTGCCGTCGTCGATACGAACGCGTTGATAAAAGCGCTTGATGCCGGACAAGTGGGAGGTGCCTATCTCGACGTGTTCGAGGAAGAGCCATTGCCGGAAGATCATCCACTCTGGTCGCGGGACGATGTGTTCATGACACCGCACGCGTCCGACAATATCAGTGGGTGGGAGCAGGAGTTCGCCCGGTTCTTTGGCGACAATCTGGAGCGCTGGATCAAGGGCGAGCCGCTCGTCAATCCGGTCACGGCGTAACGCGCGACATGGCACCGCGCGCAAGCAAGACACCGAAACAAAAGATCATCAACCTCGCATTGCAGGGGGGTGGCGCACACGGAGCGTTCACCTGGGGTGTGCTCGATGGACTCCTCGAGGATGGACGGATTGGCTTCGAGGCTGCAACATCCGCGTCGGCCGGATCCATGAATGCTGTCGTTCTTGCACATGGCTTGACGACGGGGGGAAGCGACGGTGCGCGACAAGCGTTGCATGACTTTTGGGAGCGTGTGAGTGGCGCGTCGAGCCTGATGCCAGGCCGTGGCGACGCATTTCTCGGGATGGACTGGGCGCCGTTCTTCACCGAAGTTGTCATGGACACGGTGTCCCGGATGTCCTCGCCCTACCAGTTCAATCCATTGAATTTCAATCCTCTGCGAAAGGTTCTCGAGGACTTGGTTGACTTCGAACGTATCCAGCAGGAGTGCGCGATCAATCTGTATCTCTCTGCAACGAATGTTCGGACTGGAAAGATAAAAATCTTTCAGGACGAGGAGGTCACGCTGGATGCCGTGATGGCCTCTGGATGTCTGCCGCAGGTGTTTCAGGCCGTCGAGATCGAAGGAGAAGCATACTGGGACGGCGGGTACATGGGCAATCCACCCATTTACCCTGTCATTTACCACTGTAAGTCGAGCGACATCCTGATTGTGCACATCAACCCACTCGAACGGGATGAGATTCCCAAAGATCCTTCGTCCATCATGGATCGCGTCAACGAAATTTCGTTCAACTCATCTTTGATGCGGGAAATGCGTGCCATCGCGTTCGTCACAGACCTGATCGAACGCAAGCAGATCAAGGAGCGCAGGGTACGCAAGATGCATATTCATGCTGTCGAGGGAGAAAACCTGATGCGCACACTCGGAGTCGCCAGCAAGCTCAATCCTGAATGGTCATTTCTCAAGAAATTGCGCGATGAAGGTGCCGCAGCCGCACGCAGCTGGCTCAACAAGCATTATGCCGATATCGGGAAACGGTCGTCGGTCGATATCCGCGCCAAGTACCTCTGAACGTCAAAAGCTGCACGAGCATCAAATAAGAGGAATTGATGCGCGTGCAGCCGGTTGTATCACCGCTACTCAACGGTGACGGAAATCCGTTCGGACATCACGGGGGGATTGTGCGGAATGTGGTTCTGGTCTCCGAGCACAAGTTGCAGGGTGTGCGTGCCGACAGGCAGTTTCACAGTGACTTCCGTCTGACCACCACCGTAGTGAATATGCTGGTCGTCGCTCGGAATGCCTTCGTTCAATTCATCACCTTCGATTTTCTCGTTGATGATGAGATGATGATGGCCGGTTTTTTCCTTTTCTGTCCCGGCGGGTGCAACACCCATTCCGGACAGGCCAAAGCGGATTGTGACCGGGTTTTGAACCTTTGCCCCGTCTTCAATTCCGATAAAATATACTTTCGCCCCCGCCGGAGACGGCGTGTCACCAGCCTGGGCGATTGTTCCAATGGCAAGTGTTGTTGCGAGCGCAGTCGCAGCGATAGTCAGTTTTTTCATGAGGGGGGTCCTCTCGGTGGTTTGGTTGCACAGTAAGATAACACCAAGTAGGACACATAACTTCCCGGATGAGAGTGAAATTTTGTAACACTCTCGTCAGGTAAGATGAGGCACCCAGATAAGGCAACTGTTGTAACCATGTTGGCACCCACATCAGAATTTCGAGAAGGTCTGATCGAGGTACTTCCGGCACTGCGGCGGTTTGCGCTCGTTCTGACCCGCGCCGATGCCGATGCCGATGACCTTTTGCAAGCCACGTGCGAGCGGGCGCTGACGCGCTGGAGCCAGTTTCAGCCCGGAACGAACCTGACAAGCTGGCTATTCTCGATCATGCACTCCATCTGGAAAAATCTGGGCCGCAAGCGGGCCACACGGCAACGTGCCCACACCGAGCTTTCACATCAAACCAGTTTTGAAGACGGCGATCGTATCGTCAGCGGGAAGATTGCGGTCACAGAGGTGTTATCGTGTCTCAAGGCCATTGATCCAGATCAGGCAGCGGCGCTGACGCTCATAGCCTTGGATGGTTTGTCGTATCGAGAGGCAGCAACGGTGCTTGATATACCGCAAGGCACGCTTGAGTCCCGCGTCGCACGTGGACGGATCGCGCTGGGCCGAATGTTGGATGGACCTGAGCCGACCAGGAATATGGGGGCCGCAAGACCTGTCGCACAGCAGATATCGGCGACAGGCGTGGCGAAAGGGAACGTGCAATGACGATCACAGATGAGCAATTGCTGCAGCTGATCGACGGGCAGCTGGACGATTCCGCTTCGGCCGATCTGCATTTGCGCATTGCCGCTGATGAGGACGCAGCCACACGTCTGCGTCTCATGACAGCAAGTGACGCGATGCTGCGTGCCGCGCCTATGCCGGATGCAACAGGTTTGGACACCCTGAAAGCGGCCATACGTTCCGGCACGCTGGACCCGCGCGTTGAACAGAGTAAAGGCGTTTCTTCGCTGGCGGGATCTTCAAGGCAGGCACGCATGCCCGCGGCGCGTCGTTCCTCTTTCATCACACCGCTGCAAATGGCTGCATGTCTCGCAATTCTGACCCTCGGCGCACTGGGTGGCTACGTTGGCGGATCAGTGTTGAGCGATAGCGGTGAGGCCGAAATGGCTGGACAGCCCACATGGGTCATGCGCGTCGTTGACTATCACACACTATATGGACGTGAGACGGTTACGCCGGCAAAAGCGTCCCGTGAAACGATCGCGTCTTTGCAACAGACATTCGAAAATGCTCTCAACAACCGCATGCATATCCCGACAATGGGCGGGCGGAAGCTGGAATTCCGGCGCGGCCAGGTACTGCGCTTCAAGGAGACGCCGATCATTCAGCTTGCTTATTTGCCTGATGAAACAGGTGCCCCCGTGGCGCTGTGCTTGCGACCTTCTTCAAAACCGGATGCCAAGCCGGAATACGTTTCATTGCGCGGAATGGGGGTGGTGCGCTGGCGCAGGAATGGGTTGGATTACATTCTTGTCGGACATCGCATGAAAGAGGATCTTCTGGCAGATGCAGACCGCGCGATCAGCGAAATTGTAGCAGCCGAAACGATCTAACTTGTGCTCTGTAAAAGTATATCAAGGCACATGCGGAGACTGTGTTCACAACAACAAATGTGATCAATTCACACGTTGCAATCAGCGCTGAAAAGTCAGAAGTTTCCCCCGCATGGTCGCGACCCGCCGAATTCGGGGCGTGATCTCGCTTCCTCAAAGCAAGTAACGAGGTTTGTCATGAGATATGCTCGAAACGCCTTGACGATGATGTGTGCGACTGCACTTGCGGCGACGGCAGGGACAGCTTTAGCTGACCATAAGAAACACAAACGCTCCGGGACCCATGTAAGCGCGCCGTACACGAAGGTCGATGTCGACAAGACCGTCCGCGTGAAAGCCCCGTTCACAAAAGTGAAAGTCGGAAAACGCCGCGTAAAGGTACGGGCGCCTTACGTAAACCTCGACATCAACTGGTAAAGCCGGGCGAACGTTCGCGTTTTGGAAAAATTTATAAGGTCGGCGCTGCGCGAAAGCTGCACCGACCTTTATTTGTTGTCGCACTGATCAACTGTTCCAGCGACCACCACGATCTTCAAGGCGTAGCCCACCGCAGACACTGCTCAGGCGGATATCGTGTCCGATGTGCTCGCACACGCGCTGCTTGTGATTGATGTTGTTGCGCAGGCGTCGGCCAGATGTCTTGATGCCGTAAGTCTTTGCAACACGCGCCATCTGCTCATGCTCGCAGTATGGTGTGATGATCCTTGAATTCTTGTTGATCTGGGTACTTCCGTCGCATTTGATTGCGTGCGCGGTTTGAGGTGCCGATGTCATGGTAACCAAGGCAACGGCAAGCGATGCACCGAGTGCAAATACAGGTCTCATGGATGTCTCCTGTTCGTGGGGTGATTACAACATAACACGCTTGGTGCAGGCATCGTCCATCACGAGCAGTAACGGAGACGCCATCGCGCAATCCAAAAACAAAAGGGCCGCTCTAGTGAGCGGCCCTCGTGAGACTGGCTGGACAATCAGCCCGATCCGAAGATCCGGATTATCTCGAAAACGGCAGAGGCTGCTCTCCCGCCACCGCGATAAACCCAGGCTGACCGACCAGCTTCAGATTCCCACTAGACATTGGATCACCTCCTCTCGTTTGTTGAACATTCACAGAGCGTTGCATGATTTGCAGATTTTGCAAAGAGTCAAAAGTGCATCCTTTTCGCCGCACATTGCAGTCACTGCAAGGTGTCCACATCGTTCTGTGTGACGATGTAATTTCCCAACATTCTGATCGTGTCACCTGGGCGAAGCACGGACCAGATACCGTTGTCCGGTGTTGCATCAGTCGAGTCCCCCAGCGGTACGGCGTCTCCGGTCAGGGTTTCATCTGCAGGCGACGGAGGCGCTCCGGAGGCATTGTGTGTGTCAGTGATGTCGACATTGTTGATTGTGACATTGCCGATATTAGTGACGAGATAGGTATAAATGATATCGTCGTTGACCCCGCGTTCCGTATCGTTGTCGGCGACCTTCGTGATTTGTAGCTCAGGAAGCGGTGCAATCGGTGTCACCACCGGCGCGTCGATCGGATCGCTGACCGATGTGCCGACGGGCGTATCAGCAGTTCCGGTCGCTGTATTGGAAACGCCACCGGCATCAACATCCGCCTGCACCAGTGTGTAGGACACCGTGAATTGTACCGTGTTTCCCGGCGCAACAGACGCATGACTTGCGGGTGTTGGCGGTCCATCCAGTGTCAGCGCACCACCCCCGATGCGGGTCAGGGTGTCTGTCACAGTGACATTGGTCAGGGTCGACGTTCCTGTGTTCTCAACATTGATCGTATATGTGATGACATCGCCAGCGTCACCAACCGCATTCAGATTTCCGCCGGTGACATCCAGTGATGCAGATTTCGTGGTCTCGATTGAAGATTGATCCACTGTCACCGACTGGCTGACCTGATTGTTCCCGCCTGTCCCGGTTCCACCGTTGTTGTCATTGGTGGCACCGGTGGTTGCGACAACTGTCGAGGTTCCCGCCGTGGTTGGCGTGCCGGAAACCGCGCAGCTGATTGACGCACCAACTGCAACTGTCGCCGGTGGCGTCGGCGTACACGATGTGACCGAAACACCGGCGGGCAAGCCGACCACGGAGCAGGTCGCCGCGTTCGCACTGGATGCCCCGATGTTGGTGCACAAGACCGTGCCAGAGTAGGCCACGCCTACTTCTGCATTTACGGGCAGACCAGCGAGGTTGGGCGTCATGTCCGACTGAGGTTGGTCGTTCAGGAACGTACACGTCAGCGTGCGTCCGACCGTGTACGAGGCCGCAGGAATTGTGAGGGTCGTGCCGGAAACGCTGGTCGTGAGTGTGTTGCCCTGATTGTCGACGCATGTCGCGCTGGTCAGAACGAATGTACCCAAGCCACTCTCCGTCACCGTAATGGGCTGGGAATTGTCAGACACCGTGAACGTGGCCGACGTCGCTGGGTTGGCAGTGCCGGTGTCGAGGTTGAATGATCCAACACCGTTTGTCCCCGTATACGAAAAGCTGCTCGTGCCGTTGGTGGATTGCTTGCGGATGATCACGCGTGTTTCAGGCGTGCTCGCAACAAACTCGAATGCGTCCCCGGTTGTGGTATTCGATGCGTATTCCCAGACCAGCGCAAAGGTCACGCTCGTTACGCCAAGCCCGTTGAACTGGATTGAACCGCAACCAGCACTACTACCGGCTGTGCAGGTTGACTGTACTGTACCGCCGTTTGTACTCCGGATGCTCGTTGTCGTGACGATCAGCCCGTTTGATCCATTGTTGTTCGAATCAAGCGCTGTAAGCGTAACGCCGGCAGGTGACGAGGTCGTCAGGTTCAGTCGGGCCGAGGAAGCTCCGGAGCCTGCGGAAGTACCGCCGAGGCGATCGATGTGGAGGATTGGATTGTCGACTGGTTTGCTGAACGTCACCGTGAGCGTTCGGTTCGTGCCGAACGGGGCCGCGTGGATCGTAAGCGACGGATCATTGGCCGGATTACCACCGAGGTGCGGGTTGCTGTAGAATGCCGTATTGTTGACAAGAGTATTTGTCGACGCGTTGTTGGTGCTGCCGGACAGTGTCAAAGTTACTGTGGTTCCAGCCGATGTCGCCGATCCACTTGTACCAGCCGCGGTCCAGGCTCCGGTCGATGCCGCGTGAGCGGAGTGTTCCAGACAGGTCAACGCAAGAGCGGCAACTGTCAGCCAACGTGCCCTGGCAAGACATCGCTGAACGAAACGCGATGGGTTCGCGCTGCACAGTTCAATTGCGCGCAAATGCGCGTGACGGGGCGATGACATGAATGCCCTGAGCTCCTGTGTGTCCCACCCAAACTGCACACCGGATCAACCAGCGCGCAGCGCATACGCACAAAAACTCGTTCAAACTCGTTGGTATCCAGCAAAACGGATATCCGAATCAGCCCTATCAAAAACTAATACTTTGCACAATGAATGAGAACAGGCAGATGAATGTCTCGTAGAGAAATCTTCAGAGAGTGATCATGAAGCATCTGATCGGCGTGGGATTTCCGAAGTTGAGGCGCTTGAACTCAGTCTGAGCGGACAGCGGTGCTCTGAATTGATTTGGCACAGGGATACCACTTGCATACGCTGTACGTATGAAACTTGATGCCCTTCATAGTTGTGTGGCTGCAGTCGCTGCTTGCACGTTCATTGTATGCGCGAGTCCGACACATGCCGATGCCATTGATGGCACGTGGTGTTCTCCTGCAGGAGAGCAGGTTACGATCAACGGCGAGGATGTCACCACTCCCGGGGGCAATCAGGTCAAAGGTCAGTACACCCGGCATTCCATGGCCTTTCAGATCCCGCCTGGTGAAGCCGGTGCGGGCAAAAAGCTTTATATGGAGCAGCTTCACGAAGGTGCAGTCAAGGTGACGACGATTGCGGAAGTTCAGGTCGAACCGGGCCCGCATGAAGACTGGACACGCTGTAAGGCTGCCGTCAGCTGAGTTTTGTCTATCGATGGTTCCAGTCAGTCCGGGTGGGTTGGCGCCCCTGCATTTCCCCTCTTTCAGCAACGCACTTTCGCGCGGTCCCCCATTTCGGCTAGTCTCCCGGATAATCGGGATTTGCGGGAGGGGACACAATGCTATCCACGGGGTCACGCCTGTTCGTCGGGCTTGTTTTCAGCATTCTTGGGATTGCATTCATCGCCACATCTGCGGTGATGATCTACGAGTACCGAAACGCAAACTGGTTCACGATCGCCACGTTCTACAGCCACATCTTCGTGTTCTATGCGACCTTCGGTCTTGTCGCGCTTGCTGCATTTTATATCCCGGCCTGCGTATTTACTGACATGTACTGGAAGCATGTCTACAAGGGACGTCTGCGGTTTATTGCCGGTTTTGTCGTGCTGGCTGGTGCATCCTATGCCATGGCCCAGGCCTTGTCCGCCGGGAACGAGCATACGTTCTGGGAACTGACGCCCAGCGCTGTGCAGGCTGATACGGGCAGTCAACTGCAATGCGGAACGGAAGACAATCCGCGCGTTTGCAACCGGGTTCCGGCATTGCGTGCGCTTAGTGAAGTTCGTGAGATCAGCCAGAGTCGTGTTGGTCTTGCGCCGTTCGGGCGAAAATGCAACCCGGATCCACTGGTGGAAGCACCGCCCGAACTGTCTGCCAAACGTTGGTGTTTTGTAACCCGCACGCACGAAACCGCCCCAACCTGCTGTCGCGTTCAACAGAATTTTGTTTCCTACATGAGTAGCGTCTATCGCAATCCGGAAAACCGCTCCCTGACAGGGTACGTCATCGAACGGGTGCTTCCGTTCAACGTGTTTTTCCTTTTGGTGCTCCTTGTCGTCGGGGTTCTGCTTGCACTGCGTCGGCGTGGTATCGATGAACACTATGGCGCGATGTCACACAGGATTGAATCCGGCGTTCTGACAGGAGCGGCGGTAATGTTGTTTTGGCCTGTTATGAACCATGCTTACCTGCAATCGGCGGCGGTTCTCCATGGACCGCAAGGCGACAGCCTGTTCCGATTGCTGGGCCCCGGCTTCAGCCTGCTCTTTGGTGGATGGGCACTTTTACTTCTGTTCTACTTTCATAGGCGTTACGAAAAATCGCTGGAAGCTGTCGGCAAGATCGCCGGTTTGTTGGCGAGCGCGGTGGCTGTCCTGCAATACGATAACATCGTCAATTACGCAGTTTACATCACAGGGTCTGGTGCCAATCATCTGACGCTGGGCATCATGATGCTGCTGGGTGTTGTCGCGCTTGTGCAATTGATCGTGCGCATGTCGTCACGTGACGGCAGCGCATTTGGTGAAGAAGCTATTGTCGCCCCGGAAAAGACAACTGGTGCGCCAGCTTCTGTCAAGAACGACGGTGTTACGTCCCTGAGTCGTCCCTGAACTCTCCTTGACGGGTCGTTCCGGGACAGACGTTACAGCCTGTCCGTCGTAACCGGGCGCGTGTCTGCACGCGGTCTTGGATAGTCTCGCCTCATTGGAGAACGCGGGGCAGCACATGAACGATGTGACACCATTGAAGTCAACGGTACGTCCGACACGTTCAGCACGTGGAGGCGGGCGTGCTGCACGTCAATCCACCGCCCGCACGACAGTTGCCCGGCCCGCTTACATCCAGCGCAAGATTCCATATTTCGAATTCATGGATGAAGAGGCGCTTGTTCGCATCGAAGACCACGCAGACTGGTTGATTCAGGAGATCGGCATTGAGTTTCGCGACGACCCGCAAGCACTGCGGATCTGGAAAGAAGCCGGCGCTGATGTTGATGGCGTGCGTGTGCGCTTGCCTGCCGGTGTCGCAAGAGATTTCTGCAAAACCGCCCCGTCGCAAATTACCCAGCACGCCCGCAATCCGGCAAAGACCGTGAAAATGGGGGATGGTGCGATGGTTTTTGCTCCTGTTTACGGCCCCCCGTTCGTACGATGCCTCGACATGGGACGGCGCTATGGCTCGCTGGAAGATTTTGAGAACCTCGTCAAGCTGACGTCGATGCTGCCTGCGCTGCATCATTCGGGCGGCGTCACATGCGAGCCGTGCGATGTTCCCGTCAACAAGCGCCATCTGGATATGGTCTATGGTCACATGCGCTGGTCCGACAAACCGTTCCTTGGGATGATCACCGAGAAATCACGCGCAGAAGACTCTGTCGCTATGGCGCGGATCCTGTTTGGCGCAGGCTTTATGGACGAGCATTGCGTGATTATGGGCAACGTCAATGCCAACTCGCCCCTAATGTTCGACAAGGTTGCGAGCGAAGCAATCCAGGTCTATTGCGGTGCCAACCAGGGGATCATTGTCGTTCCATTCATCCTCGGCGGTGCCATGGGCCCTGTCACAACGGCTGCGTCTCTTGGGCAGGCATTCGCAGAAGCAATGATGGCATGTGCATTCAGCCAACTCGTGCGCCCCGGCGCCCCCTTCATTCTTGGAAATTTTCTCTCCTCAATGAGCCTCAAGTCCGGTGCTCCGACGTTTGGAATGCCGGAGCCGGTGATGTCGAACTATGCCATTGGACAATTGGCGCGACGGCTGGGTGTGCCATTGCGTTCCGGTGGTTCGCTGACGGCGTCCAAGTTGCCGGATGCACAAGCGGCATACGAAAGCGCTGACAGCATGCATTCGACAGCGATCGGTGGAGCGAACTTTGTGCTTCATGCGGCCGGTTGGCTTGAAGCGGGACTCGCCACCTCTTACGAAAAGCTCTTGATGGATGCCGATCGTCTTGGTGCCTACGAGGTGATGATGAACGGCATCGCCACAGACACAAATGGTCTTGGTCGCTCGGCGTATGATGATACGGAACCCGCCGGTCATTTTCTCGGCAGCGGCCACACACTGGCAAATTATGAAACGGCCTACTACGATGCCACGATGTCCAATTCGGAAAGCTTTGAGCAGTGGTCCGACGAAGGTTCGAAGGATTCCGCCGTGCGAGCCAATGAGCGCTGGAAGAAAATGTTGCGGGACTACGAAGCCCCACCATTGGACGAGGCGAAAGACGAGGAACTTCGGTCGTTCGTCGCGCAAAAGAAGGCTTCCATGGACGACGCATGGTATTGAGACGTTCCTCTGCTCGTAATGGAGAGAGGGAAAAGATGGAATGAAATGCAAATGACCTCCAATGATCCTCTGCTCCAGTCTTATCAACTCAAGCATCTGACGTTGAAGAACCGCATCATGTCGACGGCGCATGAACCGTCTTACTCCGTGGATGGCATGCCGAAGGAGCGTTATCGGCTTTACCACGCGGAAAAGGCGAAGGGTGGTATTGCCATGACGATGACGGCGGGATCAGCCGTTGTCTCGCAGGACAGTCCGGAAGCATTCGGGAACCTTCACGCTTACAAGGAGGAAATTGTCCCATGGTTGCGGGACATGACGGATGCCTGCCACGAGTACGACTGCGCCGTCATGATGCAGATTACGCATCTCGGTCGCCGCACAAACTGGAACAAGGGGGATTGGCTGCCTGTCCTCGCTCCATCGCCACTGCGTGAATCTGCACACCGCGCGTTCCCGAAAGAGGCGGAAGAATGGGATATCGCCCGTATCGTCGAGGATTACGCAACGGCAGCAGAGCACATGCAGGCGGGCGGGCTGGACGGCATCGAACTCGAAGCCTATGGCCATTTGACGGATCAGTTCTGGTCTCCGCTGACCAACACGCGCGAAGATGAGTATGGCGGTTCGCTCGACAATCGCATGCGGTTTTCATGGGAGATCATTGACGCCATTCGCAAGCGTGTCGGTCCGGATTTCATCGTCGGTATTCGCATGGTCACGGACGAGATGTCTGATACGGGTCTGACCAGCGGAGAGGGGATTGAAATCGCGCGCCGGATGGCGACTTCCGGCAAGATCGACTTTCTGAACATCATCAAGGGACGCGTGGACTCAGACGCATTGCTGACAAACGTCATTCCTGTGCATGGCATGCAGTCTGCGCCCCATCTTGATTTTGCAGGCGATGTGCGTGCCGCAACAAAATTCCCTGTGTTTCATGCTGCCCGAATTCCGGATGTCGCGACCGCACGCCATGCCATTGCAGAGGGTAAACTCGACATGGTGGGCATGACGCGTGCGCACATCGCCGATCCGCACATCGTCAACAAGATCATGGAAAAGCGTGAGGACGAAATCCGCCCGTGTGTCGGCGCCACGTACTGCCTCGATCGTATTTACGAAGGGCATGAAGCGCTCTGCATACACAACCCGGCCACCAGCCGTGAATCCACGATGCCTCAGGTCGTAACGGCGAAAAAGGGAAAAAAACGCAAAGCCGTTATCGTCGGTGCCGGTCCGGCAGGACTCGAAGCGGCTCGCGTGCTGTCTGCGCGCGGGCACGCTGTGCAGCTTTTCGAAGCCGCAGATCAGGCCGGAGGACAAGTGCGCCTGTCCACGCAGCTCCCGCGCCGTCGCGAATTCATAGGTATCATCGATTGGCGTATGGCGATGTGTGAGCGACAAGGTGTCGAGATGACATTCAACACGTTCGCGGATGTCGATGATGTGCTCGCCAGTGAACCGGACGTGGTGATTATCGCCACCGGCGGTCTCCCTAACACGGACATTCTCGCGAGCGGGAACGAACTCGTCGTCTCGGGCTGGGATATTCTCTCCGGCGACGTGAAACCGGGCGAACAGGTTCTGTTCTACGATGACAACGCTGCCCACGCCGGTTTTGCCGCCGCTGAATTTTTGGCGCGCGCCGGAGCGGAACTGGAAATCGTTACACCGGAGCGTTTCTTCGCCGCAGACATCGGCGGTCTGAACCACGTGAAATACGCTGAGTGCTTCGCCGAGAACGATGTCCGGATCACGATCAACACACGTCTCGTGTCTGTTACGAAGAAGGGCAATCGCCTCGAAGCAAATCTGGGCACGGACTACGGCGAACGCACATGGACCCGCGAAGTCGATCAGGTCGTCGTTGAACACGGAACCCTGCCGCTGGACGACCTCTACTTCGAACTCAAGCCTCGCTCGAAAAACGAAGGCATTGTCGATTACCAAAAGCTGATCAATGGCGAGCCTCAGAATGTGGCAACCAATCGTGAGGGAAAGTTTCAGCTCTTCCGTATCGGTGACGCTGTCGCCAGTCGCAACATCCACGCCGCCATCTACGATGCGTTGCGCCTGTGTAAGGATCTGTGAGCTGGAAGTGGCCGACACATCAATCACCCCATACGAAAAAGGACTGGCCATGTCGCCATAGCCAGTCCTCGTTCGTCTGCTCATGCGGATCGTTTGTCAGATCACATGACGCATATCGGAGTCAGATGATACTTGGTGGATGGAGATGATGGTGGCGCCAGAGGAAATGGGAAACATGTCGAAGATCTTCGCGTAAAGACCCTTCGTCTTGTTCTGAAAAATAGTCCTCATGTTCGTTCGGGCGTTCAGTCGTATTCGGCAACATGCGTTTCAGCATGATTTGCTCCATCGTTTGGATGTGCTGTGTCCAACGCAACCTTCCATCAAACAGCCCTTACGACACGGCAAATCTCCACTGACCAACGTATGTTGAATCACGGATCCCTGGAATGTGTTTGGTTCGAGCAATGGCGCACACAGCGGTATTTTCACATTGCCGCACCCGAGAGTGCGACGTGAGACCTGGGTTGCCTTCGACACCCGAAAGGTGAGGAAGGCGCCTCAGGCGTGAGTGAGGTGCGTTCATCCGTTTTCACCTCTATGGCCGCGGCTAACGCCGCCAGCCGACTGTGGGAGTCATCCCACGAGTCGAGTCTTGCGGGCAAACGTTAAGAAAATGTTAACGTTGTTTGTCTTGCAACTCGCCCGCCCGTCGACTTTGCCCGGTTCAACTAGTCCAGGGCTTCTGCGCACGATCCATTTTCTCAATCTGCAAAATTCGGCTTTCTGCGGGCAGCTCCATTTGAGCCCGCAGATAATTCAGTCGTTGTACGACGGTTGGCGGGCGTTCATGGGTGTTGGACAGCAAGCGCTGGAACCACGTCATTCCGTGAACCGCGGCACGACATCCACCAACTGCGCGGGCATAGTCGCGCATCGCCGCTTCGTGTTTCCCAAGATGGTCAGCAATAATGCCACGTGTCGCATGATTGCAGGCGTCGTCCGGGTCTGCCGCCACGACGCGTGTCATGATGGCGTGCGCTTCATCATATCGGGCAAGTTGCGCAAGGCTGTTGGCTTGGCCCCGTCGCGCAGCCAGGTTGTCGACGTCGCTCGCAGCAATCTTCGAGAACAGGCTGTAAGCACGGTTCCAGTCACCGGAATTGAACGCATCTGACGCGGCTTGATGCGCCGCAACTGCCGGGTCGCGGTTCGAGATGTGATCCCAGGCAAGCACGCCCCCAACAAGCAACGTGCCGACGACAGCAAGGCGTTGCAGAGTCTTCAACGTGTCAGTCATACGCACAATCCTTGACCAGTGCTACGATACTCAATCTGTTCTGCGGAGACTGTCCGGTAAACGGTCCCCAAAATCATCATTCAGCGCCTGAACCTCGCGTGGTGGCAGGGTCGAAAGACCAATGCCTGATGCGAGGAACCACAGCATGAAGACGCCGAGCCCCCACCACAGGATTTGCCAGGCCCAGATGGACGGAATGCCGAAGAACCACGTCACGGGCGAATTCGGATCGCCGAAGACCCAGTTTCCAATCACGGCTCCGGGGCCAATGGCGAAGAAGAACCAGATCAGCGCAAAGATCCAGCCTAAGGGAATGAGATAACGCTGTTCTTCGGGCACGGCTCCGTGATCCCGCAGGAAGGTGTGGAATTTCATCCGGTGCACGTGACCTTCGCTGGTCTGCGTCACAGTCGAGACAAATGACGCAACGGTCAGATTCACAAGAATGCCCCAGAACGCGGAATGCATGGTCAACGGCCAACGTCCCCATGGCAACTCAAAGCCGAACATGATCGCGGCCTGCCCGCCAATTTTCTCCGTTGCGAGAACACCAATGATTCCGGCAATCAGTCCGAGGATAATGCCGGCACGCGTGAAGAACGGCGCGTAGCAAATCGCGAGAAGCGCCGGGAACATCTGGAATCCGAGCGCAACGGCAAGACCTCCAGCCAGCACCAGATAGTCTGTTGTGTTGACCGCAAACCAGATTGCGGCAAGCAGAACCAGTCCGACGAAAACACGCCCCATGAACTTCTGGATACGGTGCGTCGCATGCGGCATCAGGTAGTGCTTCATCACATCGCGGGTGAGCATCGCACTGAACGTTGAAAGGTAGGCCGCGCCCGTCGATTGAATGGCAGCAATTGCACACAACGCAAGAAGACCGACAAGCCACGGCATTTCATCGGCAAACAGATTGATTAGAAGTGGTACCAGTACATCCTGCTGGCCGGGCAGGTCCATCAGGTCAGATTCTCCCATACTGATGCCAAGGACATTATTCACAATGCCACCGGCATCGCGTGCCTGGTTCAACTCCAGGTCGGCGCCGAGCAAATGTCCGCCGATGCCCTGAATGGCGGCAAAGATGAAAAGCACGAAGCCGGCAGCGAAGGCCGTTGCCCAGACCTGCTGAGGGGCAAAGGCTGCGGGACTGCGACTGGCAAACGCCCACATCGTGAAGGCCGGCGTGCACTGGATGCCCATCAAAGCGATGGTGTAGGTGAGGATCATGACCGCCGTCCACGCACCGCCTGCCGCAGACGGACCATCCTTCGCGAACTGGATCACACCTGGAATTGCAACATAGTGGCTGTAACCGTCCGGCGTTCGGTTACGATCCTGCTCAGCCAGAAGGGCAATGCCGTCGACCAGTCGATCAAAACCACCGACCAGGTTAAGCACAACCAACCCAAGCACGATCATACCAAACCCAAGCAACACACATTGCAGGATGTCGACATAAGCGACCGCGCGCAATCCGCCCGCCGCAACATAAAGGAAGACCACGAACGACAGCGCATAGATTACGAAATTGATCGGCAGCATGCCGTCGCTCAGAGTGTTCAGCAGGAACCCCGATGCGCGCAACTGAACCCCAAGAAAAGGGATGGTAAACAGCAACGCAACGACGACGACGAGAATTCTGATCGTGTTGCTGCGAAAATATTCGCCGAACATCTCACCAGGCGTCACAAACCCGTAACGCTTGCCCAGCATCCACTGGCGCTTCATGAACAGGACGCCGGTCAGCGGGATTGTGATCGCGTAGAACGAAGCATAGGCATACTGGAAGCCGTCACGGTAGATCAGCCCGGGATGTCCGAGGAAGGTCCATCCTGAGAACGAAGTCGCCGTTGCAGCAAGAATGAATGCCCAGGTTCCAAGACCACGTCCCGCGATGAAATAGTCGCTTGCACTGCGGGCCTGGGAAGCGCCTCGCACGGCCCAGAACAGGCAATACAGCCAATAGAGACCAATGAATGCAGCCAGCCAGATCAGTTTGGGTTCAAAGTCGCCGAGATCCATTGCGGTATCTTTCGTTCACGGTGCGTCCGGTCTCGTCAAATCGACCTGCACCTGGTCTGTAGTCCATCAGGACGCACCGGTGTGTTGCCTGCTACGTGTCCAGACTGAACGCAAAATCCGGGCGTTCCGTGGCATTTCTTCATCGTTTACCTGTCGCTCTGGATCGAAACCAGACCAGCAGCAAAGACGCGTAACCCTGAATACTCTGATTCAATAGCGGCATCAGCCATATCTTGGCGAGCCTCATGCCCGACACGCACATGTTTCTCGCGACCGTAGTTAACTTGCAGGTGTGTTTCTGAGCTGCTGAGCCAGCCAGCGTCCCCCTTGAGATGTGTGTATGCACTTGTGAATGCTGCGTTGTGCGAGATTTTCACGTGTTGCGACCGGCTGCACAGAGGCCGCAAGGCCGGACATGTCGCATCCCCCAATGGACATATCCGGTCTCGCGTCTATACCGCTCCCGCCAGCGGTTTGGTCGAACGCAGTCACTCGGTGGCCCGAGCCAGTGCGTTCAACCCTACGCCCCCTGATGTGCCTGATGTGAGCGCGCGTTGTGCCGCCAACGCCTTCGCTCAGGCAGGCGGACAATGCGCCTGCCAGGCGAGCCTGAGAAGGGGCGAAAAAACCTCCTGGAGGCGATTTCGGACAAGGTGAACATGTGGCCGCTGAACGTCGACGGATCGTTGTTGCTGTCACGGCACAGTCGGGATCGTATTCGGCCGACATACCTTTTGGTGCTTGCCTGGCGATTTGCTATTTGCGTGAGAGGGTTAACGTCAACACGCCCAGATTGGACCACAAATTGATCACGCAATGTTCTTCTGATTCGAAGTCGTACCGTCGAATGGTGCAGGTTATGTTGAAAAGCAGTCTTGTTGCAGTGCAGCAACACGTCAATCGCAAGTCCCTGTGAATTTCGCAAAACGCGTACTCGAAGGAATAGGCGCTCAACGTAAAGAGATTTATTCGCCCTGTATCCCGTCGGGGCCGTCGATCCAGTTGCGGAACGCTGGAATCAGTCGTGCTGCATGTTTTTCCCACCAGATTTCATCAATACGCAACGCACGCCGAAAGTTCTGTGGGGCAGTAGGCACATAATCGGACAGATCGACATTCAAAGACGCATGCCGCCTGACCTGACGTGCAGCCGACTTACGGGTTGGACCGTAGGGCAATAGGCTTGCCTGATGAACCATGACATCAGACTGAACGGCAAATGAAAGAAACTTCAGTGCCGTTTGGATGTGTGTGGTTCCTTTCGGGATCACCCAGACATCCAGATCGTAAACCTGCCCGTCCCACATCAGAACAACCGGTGAGTTGCGTCCGACGGTTTCCAGAAAGAAACGCCCACTGAAACCAACCGCCATCGCGACTGAATGATCATTCAAGGCAGCAACCGGCTCCCGAACAGACTTCATCCAAACGATATCGTTTCGAATGGTTGCCAGCTTACCAAGCGCGCGTTGTAGACCGCCATCGCTCTCAAGCACGCGATAGACCTGTTCTGGCGCAACGCCATCTGCAAGCAGTGCCATCTCGAGTATATAGCGTGGGGTGCGCATCAGGCCGCGTTTGCCAGGGAATTTTGTCGTGTCGAAGAAGTCTTCCAGCTGCTGGGGTGCGTTGGATTGAAATTGCCTCTTGTCGTAACCGATGACCGCGGACCAGACGCTTCCACCGAGAGCGCAATCGCCGAAGGCTTCGGGCAGGAAGTCAGCCGGATCGAGACGGGCGCCGGTTTTATCCTTGATGTTCGCCGCGTCGATTTTTGCGATTGCACCGCTGCGACATGCCGCGTCTGCAACGTGATATGGAATATATGCCAGGTCCCAGCCAACTGGACTGTTCGCTGCAGTCGCTTTCAGCAGTTTGCTGCCTCCGATATGCTCGATGGTCTCGATCGAAATGCCGGTATTGTTCGCAAACGGATCGAACACAGTACGGCGCTGTGCTTCACCATGCGCGCCGCCCCAGGTTGCAATGCGCAAATTGCTGGGAGGTTCCGGGATGCGTTCGGGAACCGGTTGAATCGGGAGCATCTCGGTCGCATTTTTTTTCGGCGACGTTTCGGATGTTTGCTGCTTCGTAGGGTCTTGTGTGGCAGGAGCGGTGGAGATTTGGGGCGTCTGAGTCTGAGTCTCCGGCTCCGTTTCCGAAGTCTTGGATGCCTGTTTTGGAGGAAAATCCGCAGGGGGATCAAGTTTGATGACACCAGTTGCAACCGCACCATCGTTTTTGACGGTGACCGTCGTGCTGGATACGGCACCGTCCGCCAAAGTCGAACGGGATGATGGCGCGGGTGTCGTAGCGTTTTGCCCGACAGCAGTCGGTTGATGCTGCGGCGCGGTTACCTCTTGAGCCTGTGGGCTATGCTCTGTTGGCATGCCCACAAGAACAATTGGAAGCAAGAGCGTCAGAGCGACTTTCCGAATGGGGGAGGAAGCGGCAGTACTCATTGGATTGTCACCTCTGTCCGGTTTTCTCATGAGCTCCAGTCCTCATAGAAACGCGTCGCCACATAATTGCGCGTCAGTAAACCTCGCCTGAGTGACGCGCGCAAAACAGCACAAAGGAAGCTTCAGGTTCGGGTTGATTTCATTCAGCGGCTGATTTGGCAAACACCGTATCGCCAGTTTTTATGACGTGCGGCAAGACCGAGTTGGCCTGCTTCTCAAGCGAGATCGTCGGTTCGTCCCAAGGACCCTGCATCGTGAGTGTCGGACCTGACGTGTATGAGTCGGTTGTTCCATTAGTGTCGCTCGGTTTTTCGACCACCGAAAGGCGTACCGAGACGTTTTGCTCTGCCAGATTAACCGTGCCGAAGGCCACAATGCGCGACGTTTGTCGGTCAGCGCGAAGGCCACGTGTTGAAACACGAGCATTGTCCAGCAACAAGCGCGCTTCGAGCGTGCCAAATTCCGTTTCCCGTTCCTTCGCTGCGTCCCAGCCCTGCAAAGGCGCATCTCCCGCTTTTTGCATCAAGCCATCAACGTCAATCCTGAAAGCGCCACCTTCGAGCATCGTCAAACGGGCATCGCCTTTCATGGCGCGCATCAATTCTGACAGTGTATGGCCTTTGGATGAGACATTGGCCGTCATGCGGGCCCGGCCTCGTATCGTTGGCACATCGGTTATCCAGCGCATAGCCGTGCCAGCTTCGATATTATCAAGGAGGCCACGAGCGGAAAACTTCACTTCCGCAGCATTCGCGTTGAATTCAAGCTGTCCAACGATCGAGCCGTCAAACATCTGCAACTCAGCAATATCAGCGAGAAGGTTACCGGATCGCAAAGTCAGAGCCATAGCGCCAGAACCGGTTCTCAACGAGCCGGCACGAATTTCCTTCACGGACACGCGAACGTCTGCATCGAAGTCACGCAAGATCGGGACTTCGAGTTGTGTTTCTGTCTTGAGCGACGGCATGAGCGTGCCAAGTACGGTGCTCTGCTCTGCAGTATCCGCATCCGACTCAATGAAATAGCCACTTAAGTCGAGTTGCTCCAGTGCCAGGGTGCCTTCGACAGACGCACGTTCCTTGCGCAGGTCCAGTGACAGGACACCAGACGCCTCATTCCCGTCCAGTTTGAACAAGCCCTTCGACATATCAAACAGACCCGCAGTCCAAGTCATCTTGCCCTGCGCGCGAAATGTGTTGAGGCCGGCCCCTTCGGAGACCGAAAACCCGGACCAGGCCGCGAGTTTGCGAAGGTCTTTCACGGTGACATCCACCGTTCCGTCCAGAAGCGCCCCATCGTTATGCTTGGCGACACCTTCGAAAGATGCGCTCAGGCCCGCCCCTGAAATACTCAAGCGAAGGGGGATTTCGCCGCCTGGTGTTGCAGCATCAGGCTTTGCAAATGCGGTTTCAAACGACAGTGTCTCGCCCCGCAGGTCGAATGTTCCCTCACCCGTCGTCAGGCCAGCAGCGGATCGTATGGCAAACTTTGCGGTCAGATTTGTCAACTGGTGGGTGCGCGTTTCGCCTTGCCGCACGTTGACGACACCATCGATGATCTCGATCTTGCTGACAGAAATCCCATCGAGCGCTCTGAATGCTGGCCGCAAAATCGCGTAAATCAATTCAGGGTCTGCGACACTTGTCCCGGCGCCTGTCACCTTTGGCATGGCGATTTCGAATTGCGGTTTTTTGATCGCGATGCTCTCGGCACCGAATTCGATCCGAGCGCTTTCCCAGTCCAGTTTAGGTTTTGCGGGTATGCCTTCGCCGCTGCTTTGAGTACTGGATGATGATGCGGCGGGCGATTGATCCAGCGTCGCAGCAATCGCAACCGTAGAAGCGGCCGTTATCGCAAATGCTGCAATAACATCAAGAACACGATAAAAACGGCTTCTGCGGAGCCCGAACACGCCAACAGCTCCATTGCTGTCGTCAGCTCGCTCCGCAAGATCAACTGACCTGCCGATACCTCGAAACAATTCGTTTCCCCCGTCCCCGTGTCGTTTATAACCCGTCAACCAGATTTGGCTTGCAAAAAAGCGACTCAAAAACGAGTTTCCGCGAACTTTTTCATACGATTGGCAGGACACCAAATGATTGCATGCACCTCTGCACACAAAAAGCCGGTGAATACGGTTGATTGCGATGGAGCCAATTGAGATGACACGCGCACTTTGGACACCGACGCCTGACGCAGAACGTACCAGCAATCTTGCTCGTTTCATGGAGTATCTCGCAGCCGAAGCGCCTGACTTTACTGAACAATACGACGCAAAGAAATTGCCCGCTGAGAACTACGACGCGCTCCACACCTTCTCTGTTGAACACTCTGCCACGTTTTGGGCAGCCATGTGGCGGTTCGGTGATGTCAGGGGTGATATTGGCGCAGAGCCCTGGCTTGAAAATCCCGTTGCGATGCCTGGCGCCAGGTATTTCCCGAACGCGAAACTCAACTTTGCAGAGAATCTTCTGCGTGGCCAAACGGACGATTCCGGTGATGGAACAGCCCTGATCTTCTGGGGTGAAGACAAGGTCAAATCGCGTGTATCCCACAACGATTTGGCGCGCGCCGCAGCCGGGTTTCAGGGCGTTCTGGACGACGTGGGTATCGTCGCAGGTGATCGCGTTGCCGCCATCATGCCGAACATGCCCGAGACGATCGCTGCAATGTTGGGCGCATCCGCCAGTGGGGCAGTCTGGTCGTCGTGTTCGCCGGATTTCGGGGTCAAGGGCGTACTCGACCGTTTCAGCCAGATCGAACCACGCGTGCTCGTTGCCTGCGACGGTTACTATTACAATGGCAAGATCATCGACATCCGGGACAAGCTTGTCGAGATTGTCGTCGCGTTACCAAGCGTCGAACGTGTCGTCATCGTGCCCTATGCCGGTGATCTTGAGAGCACCATCTCAGCCGTCGCTGTCGAGCGCACGGCTCTGGCCTGGAGCGAAGCGGTGGCGAGCACAGACGCCGCCCGACCACACTTCGAACCGCTCCCGTTCGCACACCCACTGTACATTCTGTTTTCATCAGGCACGACCGGCGCGCCGAAATGCATTGTGCACTCGGCCGGCGGTACATTACTCCAGCATCTCAAGGAGCATTTGCTCCATTGTGATCTGAAGCCCGGCGAAAGGCTGTTCTATTTCACGACCTGCGGCTGGATGATGTGGAATTGGCTCGTAACGGGCCTTGCCGCACAATCGACGCTGCTTCTTTATGACGGATCACCTTTCGCGCCGGACGGCAACATCCTCTTCGACTTCGCCGACGCCACACAGATGTCGGTGTTCGGGACGTCAGCAAAATATATAGACGCCCTCAAAAAGGCGGATCTCCAACCGCGCGAAACTCACGACCTTTCAAGCGTGCGACTGATGACCTCCACGGGCTCGCCACTTGCGCCCGAAAGCTTCGACTATGTTTATGAACGCGTGAAACCTGATGTGCACCTTGCTTCCGTTTCCGGCGGTACGGACATCGTGTCCTGCTTTGTGATCGGCAATCCGCTGAAGCCCGTCTGGCGCGGTGAAATTCAGGGTGCAGGCCTTGGGATGAATGTCGACGTTGCGGACAGCGATGGCAACCATATGCCTTCCGGCAAGGGCGAGCTTGTCTGCCGCACGCCGTTCCCCTGCATGCCGATCATGTTCTGGAACGATCCGGACGGGAAAAAATATCACGACGCTTATTTCGACCGGTTCGAGAACACGTGGTGCCACGGAGATTTCGCCGAGTGGACCGAGCATGGCGGGGTAATAATTCACGGTCGATCCGACGCAACGCTCAACCCCGGTGGTGTTCGGATAGGGACGGCTGAGATATACCGCCAGGTCGAACAGCTCGACGGCGTGATGGAATCCGTTGTGATCGGCCAGGACTGGGATCACGACGTACGCATCGTTCTGTTTGTCGTGCTGCGGGATGGTGTCGTGCTTGATGACGCACTCTGCGATGCGATCATTCGCCAGATCCGCACCGGTGCATCGCCGCGCCATGTCCCTGCAAAGATCATCGAAGTTGCCGATATCCCACGCACCAAATCCGGTAAGATCACAGAGCTGGCCATCCGAGATGTTGTTCACGGTCGCCCGATCAAGAACACGGAAGCGCTGGCCAATCCGGATGCACTCGAACTCTACAAGGATCTCGACGCGCTCAAATCGTGAGCGATCCGTCGGACAGCATTATGGTCAGCACGAAAATCAGACAACCCAAATCCTTGCCCCAGATCGGCTGGCGTGAGTGGGTGACATTTCCTGCGTTCAACAATACTCGCGTCAAGGCCAAGATCGACACAGGCGCAAAAACCTCCGCTATTCATGCGCGGAAAATTTCAGAAGAACGGGTTGGCGATATATTGTTTGTTATATTTGAACTTCAACCTCGGCAACGGATTAGCAAACCTGTCATAGCCTGTCGTGCTGAAGTGAGCGACCGCCGTGTCATCCGCAATTCTGGCGGTCACGAAGAGACGCGATATGTCATACGAACGCCGGCCGCTATTGGTCTCTATGAGATTGACATCGAGCTGACTTTGACCAGTCGTGACTCCATGGGCTTTCGCATGTTGCTCGGTCGTGATGCAGTCAAGAAGCGGTTTCTCGTCAATCCGGCGCGTTCCTACCTGCACGGGCACGAAAACTGATCGCCCGATCGATGCCAGCAATGCTCAAGATAGTGCCTGTCATCCGATCTCGCGATTCCGGCCAGTGCAGCCTAACGCTAGACCCTGTCTGCGAACACAGGCACACAAGTGCAACGGAGGACGCCATCCATGAACATCGCAATGCTGTGCCGGAACAAAAGCCTTTATTCGCACCGCAGGCTTGAGGAAGCCGCAGTTGCACGTGGGCATACGTTCGACATGATCAATACGCTGGAAGTGGTAATTAATATCGCATCCCGCAAACCCACATTGTATCTTGGTGAATCCCAGCTCACGGGCTATGACGCTGTCATCCCGCGCATTGGGGCGTCGGTCACGTTCTACGGTCTTGCGGTGCTGCGCCAGTTCGAAATGATGGGCGTATTCCCGCTGAACGAGTCCGTTGCCATCGGGCGTTCGCGTGACAAGTTGCGGTCGATGCAACTCCTGTCACGCAAAGGAATCGGTCTGCCCGACACGGCATTCGCACACGATCCGAAGCAGGCGGAAAAAGTCCTGCAACTCGTCGGCGGAGCACCGGCAATCATTAAACTCCTTGAGGGAACGCAGGGCATAGGCGTTGTGCTCGGTGAAACCGAACAGTCGGCCAAGTCCGTCATCGAGGCATTTCGCGGCGTGAAAGTGAATATCCTGGTTCAGCAGTTCATAAAGGAAGCCGGCGGCTCCGACCTGCGGTGCTTCGTGATTGGCGATAAGGTCATCGCATCCATGCAACGCAAGGGCGCGGAGGGCGAATTTCGCTCCAATCTGCACCGTGGTGGCACGGCGACCATGGTCAAGACCACGAAAGAGGAGCGCGACACGGCACGCGCTGCAGCAAAGGCGATGGGCTTGAATGTTTGCGGGGTCGATCTTCTGCGGTCCGACAACGGGCCAGTCGTTATGGAAGTGAACTCTTCCCCAGGTCTTGAGGGAATCGAAAAAGCGACCGGCAAAGACATCGCCGGCATGATCATCGAGTTCATCGAAAAGAACGCGCGCGAGGGTCGTACGCGAACGAGGGGGCAGGGGTAGCGTCATGGAGGAAGGCAAGCCACAATCACCACTGGTGATCGCAGGGCAAACCGTTGAATCAGGCAAGCAGAAACTGATCGACATCCCCGTCGCACACTTGTCGAACCACATTCCGGTCACGCTGCCTGTGCATGTCGTGCACGGAAAAGAGCCGGGTCCTACGGCGTTTGTCTGCGCCGCCCTGCATGGCGATGAACTGACGGGTGTCGAAGCGATCCGTCGCATTATGCGAATGCCGGAGTTGAACGATCTGAAGGGCACACTGCTCTGTGTCCCAGTCGTGAATGGTTATGGTTTCATCGTCCATTCCCGTTACCTGCCGGACCGGCGTGACCTCAATCGACTGTTCCCGGGAACACCGCGTGGTTCGCTCGGTGCGCAACTCGCACATATTTTCATGAATGAAATTGTCGATCGGTCTGATTTCGGCATTGATTTGCACACCGCCGCCGTCCACCGGCACAATCTACCACAAATTCGCTCAACCTTCGTCACGGCGCGGTCTCGTGCGCTGGCAAAAGCGTTTGGCGCACCTGTACTGCTGTCGTCGCCGGAGCGACCAGGGTCACTGCGACAGGCCGCATCCGAGCGTGGCATAGATGTGCTGGTTTACGAAGGTGGCGAAGGTCTGCGTCTGGACGAACTTTCGATCCGCTCCGCCGTTCGCGGTGTCTTGCGCGTGCTGGCATCCAACGACATGATTGCACTGCCGGATGACGACGGGAGCGATGTTACGCCTGTCTTCGCCCGCTCAAGCAAATGGATACGAGCACCCGAAGGTGGTGTGGTGCGCACGTTCAAGACATCGGGAGACAGCGTCGTGGCTGGTGAGGTCATGGCGATGATCGATAGTCCCTACGGTGACAGTGAAATGGAAATTCCTGCCGAGTTTGACGGTATCATTATCGGTCGAACCAACATGCCCGTTGTCAACCTCGGTGATGCCCTCTTTCACGTCGCCCGAGTACGCACGCTTGAGGATGCCGAGATCGCAGTGGAAGACCACGCGCGCGAACTCGAAAGCGACCCGGTCTTCGATGAAGACGAAATCATATGACCGGATCGCCGCGGAGGGCGGCTTGTTCGCTCCTACTTTGTGCGCGTATCGTTCGAGAGCGGTCACTGTACGCGCCAGCCACGTGCATCTCCTCCCGGTGCGGCGAATGTGATGCCGTCATCACCCCGCGTCACGATAGAACAGATACGCCGACCATCGGCCAGGTAGGAGAGGCGGAAGCAGATCTGATCGTCGGTCACGCTCCATCGCCCGTTATCGATCCCCGTGGAGCCAAACGTTTCATCCAGCATGACCTCGGCTTGCAACGCTCCATTGGCGTTGAGGCGAAGCGTGAATCGCTGGCCGCCAAAATCCCGCCCGCCGCGAATGGTCTTGCCGGATAACGCGGTGCGGAGATCTTCGATCGGCACTTCTGGGACACTCGCTGCATCAGATTTTGTCCCTGCATCAGGTTCCAAAGATGGCGTAGTCGTCTCGGCGGGAACAACGGTTTCTGACGCTCCAGTGCTCTCCGTTCCTGCTCCAATCTTGACCTTCGGAGGGACAGGTTCCGTTATTTTCTTCGCTGTCGTGGCGCTGTCAGGTGTTGGCGATGTCAAACTTTCGGATGTCGGTTGCGTTGCACTTTCTGTTTCCGCACCTGCAATTCTTTTAACCGTCTTCGGGGCATCCGGCTCAACCGTTCCGGTTGCGTCCGTTTTGGCGGCCGTGTCTGATGTCACAGATGCACCGGCTTCATCCTTGTCAGCCTGACCAAATCGCGATGTTGCATCGATGCTTTTGCGTTTCGGCTGCATCGCATCGTCAAGCGCATGCATCATGCTGTCGATTTTCATCTTGTCAGGCTCGGCCCCAACCAACCAGGCAGCCGAGAGCGCAAGGGCGACCCCGATCAGGATGCCCGCCGCCCACGCCAAGGGACTCGCCGAACCTGCTTGTCCAATGGTCTCCGAAGTCGCGACAGCAGGTATTTCAGCTTCGCTTGCATGCGCGTCGTCCGCATCGGGCTCCGCTGACAAGGCATCCCAGTTTCCGCGCCTCAACTCAGGCAACAGCGTCGCAATGTTCTTCTCTTCCAGGATGGCGTCTGCAATCCCTTTCGCCGTTCCGGGCGGCCCAGCGACGAAGGCGCCCACAATCCGTCCGTTCTCGATCACAAGCTTGCGGCGCAACGTGTCAGGTTCGTTCGGATCGACGATTTCCTCCTGCCCGAGCTTTTTCAGATGCGGTTCGCCGTAAGCCACCACATCGATGTTATCCATCTTGAGCTTCATGACGGTGTGCGGCACGGAACTGCCTTCACGACGCTTGAGAATATCGTCCGTTGCGAGTTGGGCGTGCTGCGCCCCGAGCGTCCAGAGGCCGGATGGTCCGCTGCCGAATTCCGCAGCATCACCGATGGCATAGATATGCGGATCGCTGGTCTTCATCGCATTGTCGACAACAATCCCACGTCGTGTTTCGAGTCCGGAGGCGACGGCAAGTTCCGTCTCGCCGCTGACACCGATGCAGAACAGGCATATTTGCGCATCGATCACGCGCCCATCTTTCAGGACAGCACGTTCCATGCGTTCGCCCCCCTCAATGCCTGCAATTTCCGAGTTCAGAACGATATTCATCCCAAGATCGCGAAGATGGTTGGCGAGAACGAAGCTCGATTTTTCATCCAGATTGAGGTCCATCAGCCGATCGGCACGTTGTACCAGGCTGACGTCCAGCCCCAGTTGTCGCAGCGCGTCCGCAGCTTCAATGCCCAGCACACCGCCACCTACGACAACCGCGTGACGACAGCGATTGCGTTGCGCAAACGCGCGGATCTCCAGCGCATCATGGGCCTCACGCAGAACGAATGAACCGGGCATGTTCGCCCCCGGAATCGGCAATACGATGGGTTTGCCACCGGTCGCAAGCAGCAACTTGTCGTAACTCAGTGTCTCGCCGGTTCCGAGTGCGATATATTTGTTTTCCCGGTCGATGTCGGTGACGAACGTGTTGAGCCAGACGTTGATCTTGTTCTTTTTTGCCCAGTCGTTCGGCAGCAGATCGAGTCCATCCAGCGCCGTGCGCCCGTAGATCGCCCGGCCGATTGCCATGCGGTTATAGAAATGATGGTTCTCACGACTGACGACATCGATTTCGAGTGACGGGCTGGCCTGCCGCAATCGATCAGCCGCCGTCACACCTGCCACTCCGTTGCCGACAATGACAACGCGATTCACACCCGCCATTTCAGCGAGATCTTCCGCAGGTGTTGCTGGTGTTACGGTGGCTGCAGCCGCGAGATCGGCTTCCAGATTGATCGTCACCGGTCCTTTTCGCGCTTTGCACACACAGGCCATGCGCGCCTTGCCTTCAAGGCCGAGGCGGCGCAGCGTTTCCAGTTCGGTCTTGGACGGTGGTGACAGGTTTTCCGCTCCGTCCTCAATGAACACTGGGTCAGCGCCGCACATTCCGTTGCGGCAACCGAAGTCGATCTGCACACCGGCGTCTTCCATCAGCTCGAGAACGGTCTTGCCGGGGACAAGCGAAATAGTCTTGCCTTTCGAGCGCTCAATGAGCACGGCCCGACCGCTGTTCGCAGCCTGTTCTGCGCCGACATCGGCCATGCCACCGTCACGCATCGCAGCAACCTGAGCCTCATAGGCTTGCTCCAGTCGAAGTCCGGCGTAGAGGTTGCGTGCGGCCACTACCACAACCACAGCTTGCAGCAGATAGGCGAGAATGTCTGGCAGGCGCATGTCGAACACATCCCGCAGGCCCCCAACAATCACGGGGGCGGCAAACCAGTAGTAGAGAAAGAGCGCTGTAACGCCGTAGATCGCGGCGACTTTGTAGATGCTTTTTTTCAGGATCGACGTCAGGATGAAAAAACTCCCAGCCGATGCGATCAACCAGAGCGCGGTCTCCTGGAAATACGCCATGTAGCCGATCACAGACGGCGAACGACCAAGCCAGAATGACAGGATCAGCCCTGGGAGCACGCCGATAAACATCTGCCGATGGCCAGCGTACCACGTGTCCTTGTCGGACAGGTCCGCAAAGAACGCAGATCGTGGAGAAAAATCATAGCAGTTCTTCTGGCAGCCGACACATCCGGTTTCGCAATAACCGTTCTTCACCAACATCGCCGGGGCGTGTCCGTAGACTTTTTGTAATGGTCCGAGTGGGCAGAACGTTCCGCACCACCCGCTGCGTCCCTTGAAAATCAATCCACCGACAAACGCGGCACCAAGTGCTGCGGCCGCCAGGAACAAGAGTGAGAGCGGCGACTCGTACAAGGTCACATGCTTCAGCGCGACGAAGATCACGAACGCAACCATGGCAAAAAGATATGAGGATTCTTTAAGCCACATAGGTAACGTGCGTTCGGCCGAAAATCCCATACGTACCGGCAACTGGTTGAAGAACGCCATCGGACAAACCTGTCGCCAGATGCCGGGCACCAGCGCGAAAATCAGTGGCAATGAGGGAATGAAGATTCGCCAGAACAGCGTAATGCCAAGCTCTGGATCAAAGATGAGCGTGGCGAGAACGGCAAACGTAACGGCCAGAGTCACAATGCGTGCGATCACCCAGACCCACGATGGGACCCTTGTTGGCATATCGGTATAGGGGCGGAACACACCGGTTGCTACAGGTTCGCTCATGGGGCGGTCTCTGGCTCGTATATATTTTGCAGGAACTGTTAGCACGTTTTGAAACAGACAGTGCAGCACGCAGAGACAAGTCCACATCCTGGCACCATGATCAGGGACAACCCGTTTCGGTTCGTGACAAGAGTCGCGGCCCCCTCACGAAAACGCAGCTCTCTATTGTCGCAACGCCCTGCGACGGCGGTCACGAGCGATGCTACGCACCGTTCGGCCAGGTCTTGTGACCGCACTGGAGGACGCAGACCCCTTGCGGACGTAGCTTTCGCCACCCTGGCGAATGCCAGCCGTGCGCACGCCGCGCCGTGCCAGTTTTTTGCGTTGATTCGCGACCCAGCGTTTGCAGCTCGGGAGCCGCAGGTTACATTTGACAATAATTTTGGGTGCCACTGGTTTCCGCTTCGCGATCGATTTGCGGGATTGGGAAGATGCCGTCCTGCTTTTCGCCTTCGTTTTGATTTTGGAACTGGTCGGAACCTGCCACGTCGGCACGCACTTTTCTGGTGGATTGGCCGTGTCACCTGGCGTGACATAACGCGTGCCGCAGACACGAACGCCCGGGAGTGTCTGCGTTTCCATGAATGATGCATAAATCGGTTTCAACATCGACCAGAAATCGAAGGATTTGTGCGTTCTCTTTGCCGTAAGTTTTTCGTCTGTCAGGTGGAACGGAAAGATGTGCGTTGAGACGCGCTTCTGCCCTCCTTCGAAAGACGCATCGAGAATACGATAAATTTCCTCGATACCACGGTCGGTCATGGCGTAACAGCCGACTGATCCGCAGCCGCCATGAATTTGTAGATATGAACCCGTTCGACCATTCTGCGTATCGTAAGCATTCGGGAAATCAAGATTGACGGCGCGATGGTTTTTCGTGCGCGAGAGCAACTGCTTGCGAGTGACGGAATAAACCCCTTCCGGTGATTGTTCGTCACCTTCCTGCAGTTTTGGTCCAAGCTTTCCCGACCATTTGCAAATCTTGAAATCCTTGAACTTCTCGTATTTAGCTCCCTTCTTGAGCCACATCTCGACAACGTTCTCTTCCTTGTAGATACGCATATGTGCAGCGCTGCCCCAGGAAAACCCGCCATTCGCCATGTCCTTGCGAAGAATGCCCTCGATCCAACCAACCTTTGATGCGGGGGGCTTGGTCTGTATCGTCTGCAGTATGCTGGGTGTTGGTGTGGTTGTCGCAGCCGACTGGGCCAGCAACACAGTCGGCGTCGTCAATAACACGATGGCCGCAGCGGAGCCCGTGCGGAGCCAGTTGGAGGCGTTAGTGCGTCGCAGATCAAAAAGCATCGCTGTCAAATTCATGAAACTGAAACAAAAGACTGTGTCTGTCAGGAGGAAAATAGCGTTGAATGCGCACGAAATGCAACAGAGCTGGCGTTAACGCTGCTGTGAAAGCAGGAGGCGCGCCCTTGGGCAGTCTTCAGCGCGCAAGCTCACTCTCGATAAAGTTACGCAAATCATCACTCTCGACGTCGCTCGACACGAAGGCTGAGCCAATATCCCGAACAAGAATGAACTTCAGTTGCCCACGCTCGACCTTCTTGTCCTGCGCCATCAATGTCATGAGGTCGTCAATTGCAGGAGAATCCCCGCCTTTCGTGTTGCTTGGAATGTCTACCACACGCGTGGGCAGCGCCGCCCGCTTGAAATGTGCTTCAACAACATCGGCCAATCCGGGCTCGCAAAGCCCTGTACGTTCCGAGTAGCGGAACGCCATCACCATACCGATGGAAATCGCTTCTCCGTGCAGCAGGCGATCGGAATAACCAGCCCACGCCTCAAGAGCATGACCGAAGGTATGCCCGAGATTGAGCAATGCGCGTTGCCCGTGCTCGCGCTCGTCCGCGGCAACCACCGATGCTTTAGCCAGGCAACTCGTCTCGACAGCGTGCAACACGGAGGGCTCATTTCGCGCCAGGACCGTGTCAATATTCGCATCAAGCCAGTTGAAGAACGGTCGGTCTCCCAGCAACCCGTATTTCACCACTTCCGCATATCCGGCACGAAGCTGGCGATCCGGAAGCGTTTGGAGGGCATCCGTGTCGGCCAGAACAAGCACAGGTTGGTGAAACGCGCCGATCAGGTTCTTGCCGCGAACCGTGTTGATTCCCGTTTTGCCTCCCACCGACGAGTCAACCTGAGCCAGAAGAGAGGTCGGAATCTGAACCATCCGCACGCCGCGCCGTAGGATGCTGGCAGCAAAACCCGCAAGATCACCCACGACACCGCCACCGAGCGCAATAACAACATCGCCGCGTTCGACACCGATCGCAAGAAGCCTGTCGCAGACGTGCTCAAGCTGATCGAAACATTTCGTCGCTTCCCCGGCGGGCAAAACGATCGTGCCAGCAAGCTGTGCCGTACCGGCAAACGCAGCCTCCAGTCTTGGAAGTTGAGCCGCAGCGACGTTCTCGTCGGTAATAACCGCGCAACGCGCATCCCCGCACACGTCTGAAATCAGTCGCGCAGCACGATCGATCAACCCTGGACCGATATGGATATCGTAAGCCCGGTCATCGAGACCGACACGGACGATACACGTCGACTGAGTCTCTGTCTTGCTCATTGGTTCGTGTTCATGAGGCGATCATTCCGCTCAGAACCGGTTGTCGAGTTCAACAAGGATTTCGGAAACTGTGATCTCGTGCCGGACGTCGCGGCTATGAACGGAAATATCCGCCAGTGCGTAGATCGGATTACGCTCTTCAAGCAGGGCCGTGAGAACTTCTCTTGGGTCCTTGTCTTTTAGCAATGGCCGGTTGTTCCGGCGCTGCACGCGCCGAACGAGAAGCTCGATATCGGCATTCAACCAGATGGAGACACCCTTCTCAGCAATCAGCTTGCGGGTGCCTTCGTGTATGAACGCGCCCCCACCCGTTGCCAGCACTTGTGGTCCGTCCTTCAGGAGGCGCTCGATCACACGGGCTTCGCCACTACGAAAAGCGGGCTCGCCATGTTCCTCGAAAATTTCCGTAATCGTCAGTCCTGCTGCATGCTCGATTTCCGTATCGGCATCGCAGAATGGCAGCGACAGTTGTTGCGCCAGTCGTCGGCCAATAGAGGATTTTCCGGCACCCATCGGACCAACGAGAACGATAGACCGGCTGCCGATACCGGACTTGATCGCCTTGATATCAGGGGCGGTGTGTTGTGGAGGCGCGCTGAAATTGGCCTGCGAAGCCATGATGACCCTTTTCTCAAGTTTTTTGTGTCCGAAGCGGCGCAAGCTTTCATAAAGTCCAGGCGCTGACAACGATTTTTGCCAAACTGTCGTTGAAGTGTAGGACAAACTTGAAGGCGCGTTTCGCAAACGTGATGCCTGACGCCGCCTTTCAACGCTGAAAATCAGGTATTTGCAGGGGAATCGGGTCATAAAGACGCCAACATCAACCGCCAACGATCAGGTTGGAATGCCAAAATGCCAAGCTTGATACGTTTTTTGGTCGTGATCGGCATCCTGGCGGGGATTGTCTGCGGAGGACTCTATGTCCTGGCGGTGTATTTCGAGCCGGCGCAGACGGAAACAGTGGAAACCGTAGGCGGTGGTGTCCGGATCCAGAATTGATATGAGGCGGCTCGCACAGCGCTTTGTGGCGTTAACGCTCGGTCTGGTGGGTGTTCTGATATCTGCGAGTGCGCAGGCGGCTGAGCCGTCGCTAAAACTCAACCCCAATCGTCCGGTCATTGATGT
The DNA here is from genome assembly GCA_937931785.1 of uncultured Hyphomicrobiaceae bacterium. GTDB lineage: Bacteria > Pseudomonadota > Alphaproteobacteria > Rhizobiales > CALHAX01 > CALHAX01. The sequence continues at coordinate 63,939 of CALHAX010000008.1, forward strand.
GACACGCGAGATCTCTCGCAAGGCAGCACCCCGACGGACTGTTGTCCCAGCAGTACGTCGAAAGCGCACTCAAACCCGAACAGTGCCGGAGATCCGCCCGACTGCGCAGCGTGCCAACCCTACAGCGCGGCCAGTGCCCTCTCTGACTGTAGAGGATGTGCTGAGGCAGGAGCTACCACCGCTTGAGGATGCCAGCGACGGTGATGTCGCGCCCTCACGACCAGACGCAACGAAACGCCAAAGTCGCCGCCCGCTGCGTAAAAGAAGTCGGTCAGTCAAAGTATTGCCCGATGACGCATGGCGTGGCGTCTCTATGAAGCGATTCGAAGACATTTCGCGTGAATATGCCCGCAGACCCAGATCACGTGCCGTTCGAGATCTCTGGGTGCGCATGTTTGCCAGTTCAGCCCGACCGCCCCAGGGCGCCTACAACGCGGTCTCGTTTGAGGCATTGCGTATGCAGGCGCTTTATCGACTGGGTGCCGTGCAGCAGATTGTCGATCACGCGGACACGGTGCCTGAGGGAGCGGGCTATGCCATCCTGAACATTCTGGCCGCCAAATCCCGGATCGCACTCGGCGATGAGGAAGCCGCCTGCGCCTCGGCAAAGTCCTTGATCAGCGAAAAGGGGAAGGTCGCTGAAAGCCTGCAACGCGAGTTTGTGGAAATTTCAGTCTATTGCGCCTTGCGGTCTGACGATCGATCGCGGGCCTCGCTGATCATGGAATTATCCCGCGACCGGGGACTGGATGCCCCAGCAACGTTCGGCGTTGTGGACGCGCTCACACTCGGTCGCGTGCCCGCACTGCCAAAGGGGCGTCGTCTGGCGCTCATTCCTGGCAAATTACTGGTTCTTGGCGGTTACAAGCCAAAGCGCCGGTTCTTTGAAATTGCGACTCCGGCTCTTCTCCTGGCGATTGCTTACAATTCTGAGGTTCCCACCGCCGTCCGGATCGAGGCGGCAGAACGTGCGGCAGAACATGGCGTGCTACAGCCATCAGGCTTGCGCACTGTGTACCTGGAGAGTGGTCGCACGTCGGGCAAAGGCGGATCGCGCGCGGCCTCAATGCGTAAAATCGCTGAACTCGCCCGCAACCGTAACGCAAGCGGACGTGTTTTGAGCGAAGCACGCCGCCTGCTTGATGCATCGCGTCATGGCCGCCTGTATCCGGTTGTTGCTGCGATGCTCGGTCCGGACATCGGCAACTTGCGGCAAACCCGCGACGCGCAGACCTATGCGGAAACTGCAGTCGAAATTGCTGCGGCCTCCGGTCAGTACGATGCCGCGATCGGGTGGGCGATCTTTGGCTCCGCCTACACGAGTGCGGGCACGGGTGGCGAAGGGCGGAGTCTGATGCATTGGCAGATGCCAGTAAATATTGCGGATGCGCGCCGCGGCACACCGCGCGGCGCGGGCTTGGTTCCGACAGAACGGCTGGCGTTGCGCGGGCGGTTCGCCTCGGATGTCCTTCACCGTCTTGTTACGGTGCTCGACAGTCTCGGCTACACCGTCCCGATCCCGCTCTGGAACGCAGCCAGTCAATCTCCCCAACCGGCCAAAGGGTATCTTCCGAAAACGGGCGTTCTGTCCGACCTGGCTCGTGCGTCCAAGGATCGACAGATCGGACATACACTCCTGCTTGCCATCGCGGCGCTCGGTCCGGATGGTGCCAGCAAAGCACACCTGATCGCATTGGGTGACAGCCTGCGTGCGCTGCGCCGCGCCGGTCTGGAAGATGCCGCACGCGAGATTGCGTTCGAGATGGTATTTCCGATCTGGCCACGCCAGTCACGCCGATGAACACGCCCCGAACGCGACAAGAAGTCCACGCATGACCGTAACGGAACAAACATCGATGGCGGCGCTAACAACGCGGTTCCTCGAGATGCTGAGTGCGGAGCGGGGCGCCTCACCGCACACTTTGAGCGCGTATCAGCGCGACCTGGACGCATTTGGTGAATTTCTTGTCCAGCGCAAGACCCGCCCAATGGCAGCAACCGCAGATGATATCAGCGCGCACCTGCACGCGCTTTCTGCCTCCGGGCTTGCCGTGTCGTCCCGGTCGCGGAAACTCTCTGCAATCCGTCAGTTTTTCCGCTTTCTTGTGGCCGAGGAGATCATAGCGGAAGATCCTGCGCGCCATGTCGATGGCCCACGTAGAGAACGGCCACTGCCAAAAACATTAACTGTGGAGGAGGTTGATCGCCTCCTCGCAACGGCACGCCGACAGATGGAACGTGCAACCGGCGCGCAGCGTCTCCAGTACATTCGGCTCTACTGCCTCCTGGAGGTTCTTTATGCGACCGGTCTGCGAGTCAGCGAGTTGGTGTCGCTCCAACGCATTGCCCTGACTGGTGACGACTTCACGATCCCCATCAAGGGCAAGGGAGGGCGTGAGCGTCTGGTGCCGCTGCACAAACCGGCCCGGGAAGCCATTGCACTCTACCTGAAGACCGAGCGCGAGCAGAACGATGGCGAGAAAGCCGACACGCCCTGGCTCTTTCCGTCGCGAGGTCAGTTGGGCCATCTGACACGCCAGAGGCTCGCTCAGGAACTCAAGGAACTCGCTCTAAGCGCGGGACTTGCGCCAGAAAAACTCTCTCCCCATGTACTAAGGCACGCGTTTGCAAGCCATTTGCTGGATCGTGGAGCCGATTTGCGGTCCGTCCAACAACTTCTAGGGCATGCAGACATTTCGACAACCCAGATTTATACCCATGTCCTTGAAGAGCGGCTCAAGGCCATCGTTTACGAAAATCATCCACTCGCAAAGCAGGGCATTCGGAAAACTGTTAGGGAAGAAGACCCTGAGGGTGGAGGGTCTGGCGCTTGACAGCCAGTACTGCTGCAAGGCACGTCACCTGACATAGGACGACGACACGACAAGGATTACGCGCAGACCATGCGGACATATCTTGATTTTGAAAAACCCGTCGCAGAGCTTGAGCGAAAGGTTTCCGAACTGCGTGCGCTCGCCGACGAGGACGAAAGCGTTTCTGTCAGTGACGAAATCGACGCGCTTGAGGAAAAAGCCCGAAAGGCCTTGGAGACGACCTATGCCAAACTGACGCCCTGGCAAAAAACGCGCGTGGCCCGGCACGAAGATCGTCCGCATTTCACCAACTATATTCAAGAGCTCTTTGAAGATTTCACCCCGCTTGCCGGGGACCGTTACTTCGCTGAAGATTGCGCAATCCTCGGCGGGCCCGCACGGTTTCGCGGCCGGGCCGTTCTGGTTATGGGGCACGAAAAGGGTTCGGACACAAAATCTCGCGTCAGCCACAACTTTGGCATGGCCCGTCCGGAGGGCTATCGCAAGGCTGTGCGCCTCATGGAACTGGCTGAGAAATTCTCGCTCCCGGTGATCACGCTGGTTGACACAGCCGGGGCCTATCCAGGCATCGGTGCAGAGGAACGCGGTCAGTCGGAAGCAATTGCACGATCCACGGATTGTTGTCTCGGTCTGAAGGTGCCCGTGATTACTGTTGTTATCGGCGAAGGGGGATCGGGCGGTGCTGTGGCGATTGCGACAGCAAACAAGGTTATGATGCTGGAGCACTCGATTTACACGGTGGCGTCACCGGAAGCAGCCGCATCGATCCTGTGGCGGGATTCAGATCGTGCGATTGATGCCGCTACAAACATGAAGATCACAGCGCAGGATCTCTATGGTCTTGGCGTAATTGACCGCATCATTATCGAGCCAATCGGTGGAGCACATCGCGACCCGGAACGGGCGATGCAGGATACAGGCGACGAGATCGAGTCCATCCTGGACGACTTCGAAAAAATGTCGCCTGACGAGATCCGTGATCAGCGTCATGAAAAATTCATGGCGATCGGGCGCACGTTATAGTTGCGCGGATCATAACCACGCCCGCAAATCACCACGCTTTTCTGCTGAATGCATGCCTTCACATGACTGTGAGTGTAGGGCGGCGTGACGTTGGCCGATCTCCGTTTACGGTTTAGTAACGATATATCCGCGATGCTGAGTCGTTCAGTATTGCGTAAACCTGTCGGGAGTCGCCGCACGGCGATGGGGCAAACAATGAGCATGCGTCTGTTTCACCGTCGCACAGCGACAGGCCTGAGATGTCTTGTGGTTGGAGCGGCAGCGATGATGCTGGCGGCGTGTGGGCAGGGCATTCCACCTCACATGAAGCCGATTCCGAAAGAGGCCATGCACCTCATGGCCAGCAAAGGCATGCGCAATGCCGATCCGATTTTCATCCGCATCTTCAAGGAAGAGTCCGAGTTGGAAGTCTGGAAGAAGCGCTCCGATGGAAAGTTCCATCACTTCAAGACCTATCCGATTTGCAATTATTCGGGTGCGCTGGGTCCGAAGTTGAAACAGGGTGACCGGCAGAGCCCGGAAGGGTTCTACACGGTCTCGTCCGGACAACTGAATCCAAACAGCGACTATCATCTGGCCTTCAATCTTGGTTTCCCGAACCGTTTCGACAGGTCGCGCGGATATACGGGAAACTACCTGATGGTACATGGTGATTGCACGTCGGCTGGGTGTTACGCCATGACAGATGCTCTGATTGAGGAGCTTTATGCACTGGTGCGCGACGCGCTAGCCAACGGTCAGGACAAATTTCACGTTCACGCGTTCCCGTTCCGCATGACGGATGAAAATTTTGCCAGACATCGGCGGAACAAGTGGGCTGGATTCTGGGCTCAACTTAAACCGGGTTACGAACATTTCGAGGTTACGCGGCAAGTTCCTGACGTTCAGGTTTGCTCAAGACGCTATCTTGTGAACGCGAAATTTACCCGGAAACCCGGAAAATTACGTGCGGATGGCCCATGTCCGCCCTACACACGCGTGACGCCGCAGCAATGGCTTGCTGCAAACTCCGTGACGCCGGATCAATCGCCATTATCTGCTAAATGGGACTCCATAACCAGCGCCACCAAAACGCAATAACGCACCACGCAAAAACTCTCCAGCTTGCGCTAGAGAGCGTTACGACTTAAGGCGACTTCTGCGAAGTAGAGGCGCTATAAAGGTCTCTGCGATGTGAGGTAGGGATGGACCCCGACCTCTCGGAAGTTTTGCGAAAGCCTATAGCGCGTCTGATTCAAATGGAATCATGACGCGACGCCCCAGGTAGCTCCACAGACATCCCGGTGTCTCCATTTAAGTCGGGTACACCCTAGTCGTAATAGCGATGCAGGCAGCGCTTGTACTTGGCCCACCAGAAGTGGCGGCCCGTGCGTTTCGCTTTTTTCTTAAGGAAATGGCATTTTTTTCCGTAACCACCTTCGACATGCTTGAAGTGCTTCTTGAAGCGAAATTTGAATTTGAACGTCCTGCCAGAACCGGCAGCACTGTCTGTGGTTGTCGTTGTTTGCGTGATCGGTGCTTCATGGGAGAGGGCTGCGTTGACGTCACTGGCTGATGCGGTTGCTGCGCCAGTGGTCAGCGTTGCGGTTGCGAGGACAGTTGCGATGAAGGTTTTGTGAAACATTGCCTTGATCCTTCGACTCTCCATTGGGTCCTCAGGTTGGGCCGCCATAGCTGCACGAACTTGCGCCTGTGCTTGTTTGTGAGGTGAGAGATACACCAGCGTGCAATCCGTAAATGTGACAAGGATCACGTATTTATGCATTTGCGAGAAAATGGCTGAACGGTGGACTTGGGCCGAAGCGGGCTATCATCACGTCTGAGTTGAGACGCCGCAGACGACAGGCTTCAAATCCGCTCCATCAGCGCCTAGTCTCGCAGAGCACGCTCAAGGAGCACACACATGTTTGACACATCATCCCCTCGCGACCGGATCATTCAGGCAACGCTGGCACTCGCCGCAGAACACGATTGGTCGGAGATCAGCTTCACTCGTATCGCAGAAGATGCGGATGTGACGCTGGCGGATGCCCGAGGCCATTTCGACAGCCGCAGCGCGATCCTGAAAGCATTCAGTGCGGCAGTGGACAGCGAAGTCCTGAAACGCATGGCCGTGGACGGGGAAGCTGATGACGTTGCACGCGACCGCCTTTTCGATACGCTGATGACACGGTTCGAAATTCTGACGCCCTACAAAGTGGCCTTGCGACGCTTGAGCAAGGGGGCGTGGACCGACCCAGCGCTCAGCCTTGAACTCATGCCTGCCATTCTCAACGGTCAGCGCTGGATGTTGGAAGCTGCAGGTATTGCAACGGGTGGCGCATCTGGAAATGCCCGCGTGCTGGGCACGTCTGCAATCTATGCCCGCGTTGCGCGCACCTGGCTCGACGACGACGATGTGGGAATGGCGAAAACCATGGCGGCGCTCGACAGTCGATTACGTCGTGGCGAAAAAACCATGGAGCGACTTGACGATGCCTGCTCACTGCTCAAAGGGTTTGGGAGTGTAATTTTCTCGCGCAGGCGTGAACGAAAGCCTGAGCCCGAAGCGCCGAAACCGAATGATGCACCTACGCCAACAGATACAATGGAACCCGCATAAATGTCAGCAGGAAATCCCGCCCCGGAAATCACATTCGACGATTTCCTCAAGGTTGATATTCGTGTCGGCACCATTGTACGGGCGGAACCGTATCCGGAGGCTCGTGTCCCGGCGATCAAGCTATGGATCGATTTTGGGGCGGACATCGGCGAGAAAAAAACGTCAGCGCAGATTACCGCACACTACGATGTGGAAACGATTATCGGTCGACAGGTCGCAGCGGTTGTAAATTTCCCCCCCCGGCAGATCGGAAAGTTCATGTCGGAAGTCCTGACGCTCGGATTCCCGGATGAAGACGGTGGCGTGGTTCTGATTGCACCTGATAAAGAAGTGCCCAATGGAAGCCGGTTGCACTGAGCAAAGATCATCTGACCCCTGCTGCAGTAGGGGAGCGCGGGATTGGCCAGCCCTTACGTGACAACGCGTGAAACCGTGTCAAAGGCGTCACGATCAACAGAATTGCACTCCCGCTGCGCAATTTATCATACCATAGCCACAAGTCTGGCAATCTTTCGCCACAGCACGCCTCACACAATCAACGAAATCTTGAAACTGATTGATCGAGGATGCCTCCCCCATGCCCCTCATACCCGCCATGTTCCCCAGTCGTCGTCTCTTCCTTGCCGCCGCTGCAACCTTTTTGGTCACGCAGACCGCAGGCGTTTCAGCCAACTCTGGTCGCGATACCATTGATGTCGATGCGCGTCTGAGTCAGCGCCTCCTCAAGGAGGGCGCAACCCAGCGCGTGTACCTGCGTATCGGTGTGAAAGGTCGACAAAGCGAAACGGCAACGCCCCGCACCCCGTCCAATATTTCGCTGGTGCTCGATCGGTCCGGTTCCATGCGTGGACCCAAGATGCAGAAGGCGCGCGAAGCCGCAAAGATCGCAATCAGTCGGCTTGGCGCTGGCGATATCGCTTCGGTCATCATGTTTGACAACAAGATAGATACGATCGTGGACGCACGTCCGGTCTCAGATCCGCGTGAATTTCGCTCTCGGATCGATACCATTCGCGCCCGAGGCAACACCGCGATCTATGCCGCTGTTGAGGAAGGCGCCCGTCAGATCAGACGCAACAAGACATCGCAGCGCCTGAACCGCATCATTCTCGTGTCAGACGGGCTTGCCAACGTTGGACCATCGAAGCCGGAGCATTTTGAAGCGCTCGGGCAGCGTCTTGGCGGCGAGGGCATTTCGGTCACCACCATTGGTCTTGGCGAGCGCTACAACGAAGATCTGATGTCTCAACTTGCGGCAACCAGTGACGGCAATCATGCCTTCGCCCGAACCGCACAGGATCTGACAAACTTCTTCAATCAGGAATTTGATGAACTGTTATCCGTGACGGGACAGGAAATCGAAATTATCATCCGCACAAGAGCAGGCGTAACACCCTTGCGCACGGTCGGGCGGCAGGGACGAATTTCAGGCAACGAGACGCGATTGCGTCTCAACCAGATCTATGGAACGTCGGAATATTCATTACAACTGGAGCTGAATGTTCCGGCGAGCACAGCCTCCGGCATCAAGGATCTGGTTGACGTTGACGTTCGTTATATCTCGTCGGCAGGGCAGCACCGGACAATCACCCGAACAGTTTCCGCACAGTTCAGTGCATCGGATGCAGACATCAACGCCAGCGTTGATCCAACGGTCATGGAACCGATCCTGGAACTGCAGGCCCGCGAACGCAGTCGTCAGGCGATCAGATTACGCGACAAGGGCCGCATAGATGAGGCACGCAAACTCCTGACCGAGAACGCAACACAACTTGAGTTGGGACAGAAAAAATACCGGATCAAATCCAAACGCCTGCAGCAACTGCAGGCCAACAGCAGGAAGTCCGCTGCGTCCATTGCCGACAAGCGCAAATGGAATGCGTCGCGAAAGCAGTTCCGTCAGGAGCAAAGCAACAGCTACGGAGCCTCAACGAAATATTGATGGTGGCATGGCTTAAACCGGAACCTGCGCAATCGCCTTCAAGCCACCCAGTTTGCTGTCTTCCAGCCAGATATCGCCCCCGTGACTGCGGGCGATATCTCGGGCGATGGAGAGACCGAGACCGGTATTTCCTTCATCCTGGTTCCGCGCCACATCCAGGCGGTAGAACGGCCGGAAAACCTCTTCGCGCTCGCTTTGTGGAATGCCTGGCCCATCATCTTCCACTTCAATCTTGAGCCAGCGTCGACTCGGCGTCACAGTAATGCGTATCATGGAGCCAAATCGCGCCGCGTTTGTCACGAGGTTCACAACGGAGCGCTTGAAGGCATGTCGGCGCAACGGCACGATCAGGCGCTCGGTGTCTGGTGCCGTTCCAAGCTTGGCGGCAAGGCGCGCCGGTTGCCCTTCAATCAGTTCGATGGTCTTGCCGAAGTGTTCGGTGTCCTCACAGACTTCTTTCAGGAGGTCCATGACGTCAGTGGGCGTTGTTGGCTCGCCATCGTCGCCTTTGGTGAACGCCATGTAGTCCGAGAGCATCAACTGCATTTCGTTGATGTCGTTGCGCAATGCCTCTGCTTCATCCGTGTCACCCAGCATTGCGACCTGTAGTTTGAAGCGCGTCAGGATGGTGCGCAGGTCATGGCTCACCCCCGCCAGCATTGTTGTGCGCTGTTCCACGTGTTTTTCAATCCGGTCGCGCATCTCCATGAATGCAAGCGAGGCCTGGCGGACTTCCCGTGCGCCCCGCGGACGAAAATCAACGGGGGTGGAGCGTCCTTTGCCAAAATGATCAACCGCCTCGGACAGCATCAGGATTGGTTTGATCTGGTTGCGCAGAAAGACGATTGCGACCGAGAGCAGAACCAGTGATGTGCCAATCATCCAGGCGAGGAAGATGTGCGAGTTCGAGGCATAGGTCTGGTTGCGGCGTGCCGTAAACCTCAGCACGGCATCCTGCAATTTGATGCGCACTTCAACATGGTTTGAATCACCGATCGTGTCGATCCAGAACGGTTCATCAATACGGGCCCGGATCTCCCGCGAGAGGGTGCGATCAAGCAAATCAAAGAACGGTTTTGGTCGTGCCGCTGGCAGTTCTCCTTTCGGAAGAATTTGCAGCGAGAGGTCAAGGCGGTCACGAGCCAGGTCGCTGAGGGCGCGATAGTTATCATCTTGATTGTAAGATTTATAGGAATCCATGATCGCTGCGATCTCGCCAGCCGTTGACGCAGACAAGCGTCGTGTCACTTCTTCCCAGTGGCGCTCCATGAAGACGAAGGCCACAACCGATTCAAGAATGACAATCGGTGTAATGATAATCAGCAACGCGCGGGCATAGAGGCCTTTCGGCAGAAACTCTGTAAGCCAACCGAAAATCTTTCGCAGTGCAGGGCTGACAACGTCCAGAATACGGGTGACGCCCGGAATACGTCGCAACAAACGACCGGCACCGGAATGAGGCCGTTCAGGCTCCGGTGTGTCGTTCGCGCTGTTGGATACAGCAACCATCACTCGACATGCAGAATGTAGCCCTTGCCGCGCACTGTCTGGAGATAGACAGGGTTGGCCGGGTCAGCTTCGATCTTGCGTCGTAGTCGATTGATTTGCACATCAACAGCGCGCTCGCTGCTCGTGGCATCGCCAGCAAACAATTCGTGTCGTGGAATGGTTTCCCCGGGGCGCGAAGCAAACAGGCGCAACAATTCCCGTTCGCGTTCCGTCAATTTGACTGTTGTTTCTCCATCACGCAACTCGCCGCGAACAACGTGGAACACAAGGGGCCCGAGTTTGATTTCTTCGACCGGACTTTCCTCGGTTTCCATGCGTTTCAGTATGTTGTTGATGCGTAGAAGAAGCTCGCGCGGCTCAAACGGTTTGGTGATGTAGTCGTCAACTCCGGCTTCAAGCCCTGCAATCCGGTCGTCGGCCTCACCGCGCGCCGTGAGCATTAGAATCGGTATGTCAGAAGTCTTGCGAAGTTCTTGCGCGAACTCCATTCCTGTTACGCCCGGCATCATGACATCAAGCACGATCAGGTCGAACACGAGCCCGGTCATGTTGGTGCGGGCCGTCGGAACATCGCGGGCTGTCGTGGTGCGATATCCCTGATCTTTGAGATAGCGCGCAAGCAGGTCGCGGATGCGCTGATCGTCATCCACGATCAGGAGATGCGGGGCGTCCGTAGACAGTGCGGCGCCGCGACGGACATGCGCGCTGGAACGTGCGCCTTCTGGCGCGGTTTCCGAATATGACACTATGCAGCCTCCGCATTCGGTTCGCCGACGGGGGCTCCGGCATCGATAAGTTGTTGGATCGTGTCGCGGTCTCCCGGCGCGATCATGGCATGCAGAAACCGCTGGACAGCAGCATGATCGATATCCGCCCCGGCTGTTGCAAGGGCTTCAGCAACGCGCGCGCGTTGCGGTGCGACAAGGCGCTCGAACAAAGCCACCCCTTCCGGCGTAAGGAACAAGCGACGTTCGCGTTTGTCGTTCTCGCCGGCACGTTGTTCCACAAAGTTGTCTTCGATGAGTTGCTTCAATACGCGGGCCAGGCTTTGCTTGGTAATGTTGAGTACGGTCAACAACCGCGAAACGCGAATGGCAGGATGGCGATAGACGAAATGCAGCACCCGGTGATGCGCACGCCCGAAACCATATTCTTCCAGGATCGCATCCGGGTCGTGAACGAAGTCACGATAAGCAAAGAACAAGAGTTCGATAAACGCGACAACATCCGTATGTCCGTCAGGATTTGGCACGCATGCGTCACTGGTTTGGGCGTCACGTTGCGACCTGCGCAAACCGGCTTGATCGTGCATGTTTGAAATTAGGTCAGTCATGTTGACCTAATTTTAGGCGCGTGCTTAGATCGCGCAAGTTTTTTCGCATGTTCAGCACCGCAGAGTTCGAGTTCAGGCCGCTGGGCCAGTTGGTAAAGTTTCTTGCTCGCAGGTTCTAGTCGAGACGACCGCCTGCCGCAAACATCTCCGACAAATGGCACCCAGACTGCAGGAACATCGTGATTGCGGCGTCTGTGCGTGCAACGCAACGATAAATATCAAGAGACTGCTGGAGACACGACATGGCCGATGCCGCCCCATATGACGATCGCGATGGTTTCATCTGGCTGGATGGCGAAATGGTGCCGTGGCGTGAAGCGAACGTTCACATCCTGACTCACGGTCTGCACTACGCCTCAAGCGTGTTCGAAGGGGAACGGGCCTATGGTGGAGAAATATTCAAACTGACTGAGCACACGGAGCGCTTGTTCGATTCAGCTCGCATCCTCGGATTCGAGATCCCGTTTACGGTTCAGCAGATTGATGATGCCTGCCGCGAGGTCATGAAGGCAAACAATCTGGTTGATTGCTATGTGCGCCCGATCGCATGGCGTGGCAGCGGCGAGATGGGCGTATCTGCGCGCAAGGCCGGTGTTCGCGTCGCAGTTTGCGCCTGGAACTGGGGGTCGTATTTCGACCCGGCGGAACGTTTGAAGGGAATTCGCCTTGCGCGCGCTGAGTATCGTCGCCCGGATCCGGCAACGATCCCCTGCAAGGCGAAAGCGGCAGGTTTGTACATGATCTGCACGCTTGAAAAACATCGCGCCGAAGACGCGGGATTTGCCGACGCACTCATGCTCGATTGGCGCGGTCATATTGCCGAATGCACCGGCGCAAACGTGTTTTTCATCAAGGATGGAAAAATTCACACACCGACACCGGATTGTTTCCTCGACGGCATTACCCGCCGCACCGTGATCGATCTTGCAAAGGCACGTGGCCTTGAAGTCATCGAACGCACGATCATGCCGGAAGAACTTGAGACGTTCTCCGAGTGCTTCATTACCGGTACGGCAGCCGAAGTTACACCTGTGTCGCAGATCGGCGATGTCCACTATCAGCCCGGTCGCATCTGCGAAGATCTCCTGAACGCCTACATGGAAGCTGTGACCCCCGCGAGCGCGGCGGCGTAGAGGTCTGAACGGCCAACACCGTCTCAACTCAGTGTCTTCTCCATGAAGACACTGAGTGGGTCGTCCGTGTAGTCGCCGAAGGGGCCACATTTCGCGTATCCACACTTCTCGTACAACCGTATGGCGTCGGGTTGGTGGATGCCGGTTTCCAGCCGAAGGAGCGAAATATCACGCTCCGCTGTCGCCACTTCCAGCGCGGTCACGATCTTCATACCGAGCCCATGGCCGCGCGCAGCAGTTGAGACAAACATGCGTTTGATCTCGCCATGGTCGTGGGTGCAAAGAACCGCCCCGCACCCGACCACGTTGCCCGAAAGACGGGCCACGAGAAAGATCACGTCGTTAGCCAATAGGCCGCTGACATCGACGAAGTGACAGCTCTCCTCCGGATAAAGCCGGAGTTGCAAGGCATCGAGTTCCTCAATCAGCCTGAGAACGTCCGGCTGATCGGCGCGTTCGGCAGCAATCGTGACGTCTGTCGCGTTCATTCGCCGGCCGTTTCGTTCGACGCGCCACGTTGCCACCGCGCAGCAGCCACGTCGTCGCTCTCCCGTGCTTCAACCCAGCGCGGCCCGGTGTCCGTTGTTTCCTTCTTCCAGAACGGGGCGCGGGTCTTGAGGTCATCCATCATGAAAGCGGCGGCTTCAAACGCGGCTTGCCGGTGCTTCGACAACGTGACGACCAGAACGATATTCTCTCCAGGCTGCAGTGTGCCGTGTCGGTGGATCACCAGACTGTCCTGCAGTGGCCAGCGCGCGCGCGCATCAGCTTCAAGCGCTTCAAGTGCGCGTTCCGTCATGCCGGGATAATGTTCAAGCGTCATGTCGGAAATGCGTTCAACACCGCCCAGATCACGCACTGTTCCGGTGAAAGATACAATCGCTCCGACATCCGTTCGCCCGGCACGCAACTGTTCGATTTCCGTACCGATATCGAAGTTTTCCGACTGGACCCGGATCATGACTAGCTCCTGGCAAAAGGCGTTGCGGATCGCAATGCCACGATCCTGCAGGACAACGCATGCAAAACAAGAAGAGCAAAAGTCATTTCAGCCCCCGGTAACTGGAGGAAAAAAAGCGATTTCACGCGCGTCGGAAATCGAGGCATCATGCTGCGCATGCTCCTGATCCACCGCCGCACGGATCAGCGGAGCCTTCGCGAACGCCGCAGCATATCCCTCATCACGGCTCTTCAGCCATGTCATGAGATCCGAAACTGTTGTTATTCCATCAGGCAGATCGACTGTCTCTTCGCCAACACCCACCTGTTCGCGAACCCAGGCAAAATACAGAAGCTTGATCGACATGGTTCAGATCCGTGAAGTGATACAAAGCAACAGTGGCGTCATGAATAGTCACTCTCAAGCACGTGGTGCAACCCGGCGCGGAAATAGTCGTAACCCGTGTAGAGTGTGACGAGTGCCGCCGCCCATAACAACGTGAGGCCGACCGTGGATGTGTAGATCCAGACATCATCGCCAGCAGGTCCGCACAGGAGGAAGCCGATCGCGAGCATCTGCATGGCTGTCTTGTATTTCGCAACCTGCGTTACCGGCACACTGACGGACAATTGACCAAGATATTCCCGCAAGCCTGAGACCAGAATTTCACGACTGAGGATAATGATCGCGGCCCAGAGTGACCAGTCGCCGATGATGTTCTCACCGACAAGCATCAGCAGCGCGACTCCCACCAGAAGCTTGTCGGCAATTGGGTCGAGCATGCGCCCAAGCGAGGATTGTTGCTCCCAGATACGCGCCAGATAGCCGTCAAAAAAATCGGTAATCGCCGCCAGCAGGAAGATCCCGACTGCAATCCAGTTGGCCTTGTTGCCCTCAAGGAAAAAGAAACACGCAGCCATCGCCGGGACAGCCAGAATCCGCCCGTACGTCAGGCAGTTCGGGACGTTCAGTGCCACCCACTTCTGTGGCGTGCGTTCGATCGCCATCGCTGCGTTCCCAAAACGCGCCAGGCCGCGCGTCATGCCGTTGTTTTTGTGCCTGAAACCGAAGGTAGATCATTCCCTTAGACGGGCGTCAATTGACCGAAAGCCACGCCCCCGCCAAAATGAGACATGCTCCACACGCTTTAGGGTGTGTCCGACTTAAACGGAGGCGCCGGGATGCCGGTGGAGCGACCTGGATCGTCGCGTTATGGTTCTATTAGAAACAGACGCGCTGTAACTTCACGTTGGCGTGTCGTGGAAGAAGTCATAGACGGCTTGAGCCATTTGCGCTGAAATTCCATCCACCGCCTGCAGATCGGTCACACCGGCCCGACCCACGGCTTTCGCGGAGCCGAAGTGCTGTAGAAGCGCCCTTTTGCGGGTTGGTCCGATTCCCTCGATCTCGTCCAGCGGGTTCTTCACAATGGCCTTGGAGCGTCGCGCACGGTGGCTGCCGATGGCAAAGCGGTGCGCTTCATCACGCAATCTCTGTACGTAGTACAACACCGGGTCACGTGCTTCGAGCATGAAGGTGCGACCATCCGGCGTATAGAAATGTTCGCGTCCGGCATCCCGGTCCGGCCCCTTGGCGATGCCGGCAACGGGCACCTGATCGGCAATGCCCAACTCGTCGAGAACAGCGATCACAGATGCCAGTTGCCCCTTGCCCCCGTCGATGAGCAACAGATCCGGCCATGCCGGGATCGCGCTGTTATCCGTGATGGGGCCATTGTCCTCGGCGTCTTCTTCGGAGCCGTGATCTAAATCGGCGGGCGCAGAACGCTGATCCGGGGCCTCTTCTCCATGTTCCTTGATTAGTCGCTTGAAGCGCCGCCTGAGCATGTCTCGCATCATGCCGAAGTCGTCGCCGGGTGTGATGGCATCACTGTCCATGTTGAACTTGCGGTACTGGTTTTTGGCGAACCCGTCAGGGCCGGCCACGATCATCCCGCCCACCGCGTTGGTACCCTGAATGTGACTGTTATCGTAAACTTCGATCCGTCGTGGCACGCCATCAAGGCCGAACGCATCGCGAACGCCTTCCAGCAATCGGCGTTGCGAGTTGGAGTCGGCGAGGCGTCGTCCCAAAGCCTCGCGGGCGTTGGAAAGCGCGTGGTCTACCAGTTCTTTCTTCGTGCCGCGCTGGGGATGCGAGACGGCAACCTTGCGGTCCGCCTTGGTCGTCAGGGCTTCTTCGAGAATGGCGGCTCCAGAAAGCTCGTGCGATAGCAACACCATGCGTGGCGGTGGCTTGTCGTCGTAAAACTGGGCAATGAACGCTTCCAGAACGTCGGCCACATCAATGCTCTTGTCGGCCTTGGGGTAATACGCCCGGTTGCCCCAGTTCTGCCCGGTGCGGAAGAAGAAAACCTGCACACAGACTTGCCCCGCATCCTGGTGCGCCGCGAAAACATCCGCTTCCTCGATGCCTTGCGGATTGATTCCCTGATGCGACTGGACATGACTGAGCGCTTGCAAGCGGTTCCTGTAGGTTGCGGCTTGCTCGTACTCCATAGCGTCGGATGCGCCCTTCATCATTTCGTGCAACTTGTCGCGCACCGTTGTGCTTTTGCCTTTCAGGAACGCGCGTGCTTCATCAACGAGTGATGCGTAGTCCTCCGGCGTAATCTCACCCGTACAGGGACCGGCACACCGTTTGATCTGGTACAACAAGCACGGGCGGGTTCGGGATTCATAAACGGAATCCGAGCAAGAGCGCAGCAGAAATGCGCGCTGCAACGTATTGATCGTGCGGTTCACAGCCCCGGCAGAGGCGAAGGGGCCGTAATAATCTCCGTTCCGTTTGCGTGCGCCGCGGTGTTTCAATAACTGTGGCGCTTCGTGATCCTTCCCGATGAGGATGTAGGGGAAGGACTTGTCGTCTCGCAGCAGCACATTGTAGCGCGGTCGCAACCGCTTGATCATATTGGCTTCGAGCAGCAGTGCTTCAGACTCGGTACGCGTGGTGACAAACTCCATCGTCGCCGTATTCAGGATCATCCGGGCGATCCGGTTTGATTGCCCATGAATCCGCGTATAGCTCTGAATGCGCTTTTTCACGCTTCGCGCCTTGCCAACGTAGAGCACGTCGCCCTCGACATTGATCATGCGATAGACGCCCGGGCCCTGCGGCGCATTCTTCAGATAAGACGCAATGACGTTCGGACCCGTCGCAACAGGGGGCTGCACGGTTTCAGCCGTGGTTGCGGTAGCGGTAGGTTCTGTCGACTCGGGGCTGGGCATATCGGGAATATGATGCGCCGTAGTGTCGTGGGCAAGGTATCCGACTACGCAGCCACCACAAAATTCAATGCGAGACCGTTGATACAGTGCCGTTTGCCCGTCGGGGCCGGTCCGTCATCGAAGATGTGGCCGAGATGTCCACCGCAACGGCTGCAATGTGCTTCCGTGCGCGGGAAGACCAGCTTGTAGTCCGTCTCGGTGCCGACCGCGGTTTCGTTGATCGCACGTGAAAAACTTGGCCATCCGGTCTTGCTGTCGTACTTGTCCGCCGACGCATACAACGGTAACGCGCATCCACCGCAAACGTAGGTTCCGCTGCGAGCTTCCTTGAGCAGCGCGCTCGTGTATGGCCGCTCGGTCGCTTCTTCGCGCAGCACCAGATAAGCGCCTTGTGACAGACGTTCTTTCCACTCCGCCTCTGTGAACGTGACCTCGAAAACTTTTTCGTTGGCAACAGCGTCGCGTGCACCATCCGCACTCCACCATGCGAGCGATGTCACACCAACTGCGGCAGATCCGAGAAGAAAATGTCTCCGTTCGATCATCTTGACTCTCCTTTTGGCGTGGGAACCATGGACGTGAAACTTGTGAGAACAATACATGCCGAGACCAGATAGGACCCGTTACAACGCCGCAATGTTGGCCTGTATAACGTTGAAGTGATTCAAGTTACAGGCCGTACGACTATGAGGGAGCGGCGACAGACAGACCAACAACGTTATGCCGCGTGATGGCATTCGCCACGAATCCAGACGCCTTCACGTCTTCCACGAGGTCGGCAAGCCATGCAGCGCCCTTGGTGTTCACTTTCGGCGTGCCGATGGCCTGTTGTACGGCACTGAACTTGCCGTCGAGCACGCGCGATCCGGGAAGTGTCGTCGCATCCTTCAGCAAACGCACACGCAAGCCTGCCATGGCATCGAGGTTGTCGCGTGTGAACGCTTCCATGGCGGTGTCCATGTTTTCCGTCTTCACAAGTTCCGCATGCTTTATGTTGTTCGCAAGCCAGAGTCCGTAGGCGGCGCGTCCCATTGTGGCGATGCGTTTGCCGGGTTGGTCAACCTCTGCAAGCGCAGTGATTTCGGAACCGGCAGGAACAAGGTACGTGCATTCGATTTCGCAATAGGCTGCCGTGAATGCGATCTGTTCCGCGCGTTGCGGTTCCGCGCCAATGTTGCCGATATCCCATTCGCCCCGCGCCGCTGCGTCGGCCACCTCGCCGGGCGACTCGTAGCACACGAACGTCACGGGAACTCCAAGGCGTCGTCCCACCTCATGCGCAACGTCCGGAGACACACCTTGCGGATCACCATTCTCGGCCTTGCCCGTAACGAGGAGGAAATTACCCAGATTGATTCCGGCGCGAAGGGCTCCGGTTGGTGCAAGTTCGGCAACGATGTCAGCTGATGTCATGAGAAGTTCAATCCCGATGATGGAGGGTGTTCACGCGATCCAGTGGATCGATCATCATCCACTAACAGGTGTCGGACCACCAGTCTCTGGTGCCGCGCTGTGAAAAAGGGGCATTTCTGTTCTCTCGTTTCATTTCGTGGCAACCCAGCAAATGCCATTAACAATTCGCAAACGTGAGATTAACCATTTGTTGGTATTCAGCGAGATGTGAAAATCGATCGCGATTCGAGGAGTTGCCCATGTCGTCCCCACTCATCTATGGCGCGCATATTAGCCGTCGAGGCAGTTTTTCGCGGCGTCTCACGCAAGGCCTCCTGGCCGTTGCTGTGGTCTGGTTCGGCCTTTCAGCGACGACATCCGATGCCGCAACCCAGCGCCGCATTGCTCTCGTGATCGGGAACGACAAGTACGAAGATATCGTCTCGCTCGAAAAGGCGGGCAACGATGCCGACGCCGTGTCGGCCAAGTTGCGGTCCATCGGATTTGAAGTCACCACAGCGAAGGATATCGGTCGTCGCGGCATGAGCCGTGCCGTGCGTCAATTCGAGAAGAGTATTCAGCCAGGCGACCTCACACTGTTCTACTATGCGGGACACGGGTTCTCCGTTTCCGGTCAGGATTTTCTCCTGCCTGTGGATATTCCGCAAGCCGGGCCGGGTGATGAATCACTCGTACGCGACGAAGCCTTCCTCACCAACGATCTGGCTGATCGTTTCCTGAAAGCTGGTGCAAAGACCGCAATTCTGATTCTTGACGCGTGTCGCGACAATCCCTTCGAGCAGCCAGGAAAACGTTCGATCAGCGGCAGTGCAGGACTGGCCAACCAGCCGCTTGGTGAAGGGATTTTCGTCCTTTATTCTGCCGGGCAATACCAGTCCGCGCTCGACAGCATGGGAGACACGGACCCGAACCCGAACTCGGTGTTCACACGCGCATTTCTCCAGAAGCTCGACGAGCCGAACCTGTCGATGGTTCAGATCGCCAAGGCAACGCAGGTGTCGGTCCGTGATCTGGCATCCCAGGTTGGACACACCCAGTTGCCGTCCTACTACGATCAGATCATTGGCAGCGTGCGTCTGAACCCGGGCATCCCGGGTGCGGAGGCAAAACCCGGCAAGAAACGCGAATTCAAGGAAGGCGAAACGGCGCTGGTTCTCCCGAAGATTGATCCGGCTCCAAGACCCGGTAAAGCGAAACCGTTGGCAAGTTTTTCGCGCTCGAACGCAGGGTGGCAGGTCACAGTTTCACTGCCAGAACCAGCCGTTCAATTTGGTTACCGCACGGAACCCGAAGGCGAGTTCACGGTGACGGGAAACATGGGTGCGCTTGATCCCCGTACCGGCCTGCCGATGCCGATCACCTGGTTCTCTTTGCCGGGAGATCACCCCGCTGGCGAGATCTACGTGACATGGCGCGACAAGCGTGGCGAGGAAGCTGGCGTGTTTCCGATCAAATTCGCCCCGGACGATGCATTGCGGGCCGGGCAAAAACAAATCCTGGAACAACTTTGGACCGCGTGGATGGCGTTCCCGAAATCCAACAACGGGCTGATGTATGCGACGCACCTGATCAGCTATCGGTGTGGGATCGAGAAGGTGGAATACGCGTTGAACAAGTCTGATCAATTCAAGACGTGGCCGATGCCCGAGTGCAACAAGGATGATCCACACAGCATTCCAGAGAAGGCCACAATTTACCGGAAGATCCCCCGTGGGGCAAAAAACATGCAGGTGCGTCTGACATATTATGACGGTAGCGTCAGCAAGTTGCGGAATTTCAAGATAAAATAATCCTGCACACATGAGTCTGACCGTTCCACCGCATCACAAGGTGGAGATTGAGATCCTGATCGAGGAAAAAAATGATGAAACATCACGCAGCAATCATTGCGACAGTTTGCGTTGGGATGATGCAGATTGCCCCGGCAGGCGCGGGAGACCTGAAATCCGTTGGCTCCATCGTGGACAAGCTCGCCGCCCCTAAAAAATCGGGCCTGAAGACCCGCAGCATCACGAACCAGCCCAAAAAACCGTCTGCGGCGCTCAAGCTGCGCTCCGTTCTCGGGAAACTCCGCGCCCCGGCATTTGGTGCGCCAGTCACGGAAACCGTGACCACCCGTGAGGAACGTGAGGAAATCCAGCAAGTCATCAAGGCTGACGCCCTGCCACAACTCGATATTGAAATTTTCTTCGACTACAACTCCGCGAAGATCCGCGCAAAGTCGCTGCCCGATCTGACCAAACTCGGCCTCGCCTTGCGTGATGAACGTCTGGCAGGTGCGAACTTCATGATCATCGGGCACACCGACGCGAGCGGCGGAGAAGAGTACAATCTCGCACTTTCAAAGAAACGCGCCGTCTCCGTTCGTCAGTTTCTGACTGAAACCTTCGAAGTTGACGGTAAAAACCTTCTCGCCATCGGCTATGGCGAAGAGCAACTCAAGCGCCCGAACGCGCCAAGGGCTGCTGAAAACCGCCGTGTTCAGTTTGTGAATTTGTCGAACTGACAGGACGCTACCGGAACTGAAACGACAATCGATGTCTGACCATCGCATCACACGACACGCCCATTTGTCTGCATTGGATGTCTGGACGGTGGACGCGGGGGAGGTTACGCCAACCAAGACGTAACCAACGTCAGGCGGGCAAACATGATATCTGAGGTAGACGTTGCAATCGTCGGCGCGGGGGCAGCAGGGCTGGCCGCCGGGAAAGTGCTTCAGGAACATGGCGTAACGTTTCGAGTGCTTGAGGCGCGCAGCCGAAGCGGTGGACGGGCCTGGACGGACGAAAACGTCTTTGCCGACCTCGGTTTCGACCACGGATGTCACTGGTTGCATTCCGCGTCGATCAATCCACTGAGACAGGAAGCCGATCGTTTGCGGGTGGGTTATCTGAAGCAGGAAAGCTGGCGTGAACGTCAGGTTTTCGACACGGACCACTGGATCAACAATGCGGCCCGTCGCACGTATCAGAGGGCCCTCGACACCACGTTTGCGGCGTTGGATCACCATTCAACCCAAGGTCGCGATGTCTCTGCTTCGCAAGCATTTGACGCCAACCTTCCTTACCTGCCAGCGATCCGGCATATTTTCTCTCAAGTCACGAGCGCAGATCCAGAAGACGTGTCCGTGATCGACAGCGCGCACTATCTGGAGACCGAAGAGGATTATCCGGTCGAAGCAGGATATGGCGCATTGATCCAACGCGTAGCATCAGGTGTCGACGTTGCGACAGACACACCTGTCACTCAAATTGACTGGTCGGGCAAGCAGGTCGTCTTGCAAACCCCGCGGGGAGACTTGCGCGCCCGCAGCGTGATCGTCACGTCATCAACCAACGTTCTGACAAGCGACGGTATTCGATTCGATCCGGAGTTGCCGACGGGAATCGTTGAAGCCCTCAACGCTGCGCCGCTCGGGTGTGTCGAGAAAGTTGCGTTCCTCTTAGACAAGCCAGTTGATGACATGCCGCCAAGCAGTTTCGCGACGATCATTCCGCCTGACCAACGCCCGCTGTATTTCCAGATCAACCCGTTCGGTCGCCCGATGGCGGTCGCGCATCTGAGTGGGAGCATGGCACGCGCACTGGCACACGATGGCGAAGCCGCGATCATCGCCTTTGCCCGCGAGCGATTGATCATCGGATTTGGTGCCGACATCGCAAAACGGATCAAGGCTGTAACAGCGACCGGCTGGACGAACGATCCTTATATTCAAGGCGCCTATTCCCATGCGCGCCCCGGCCTGGCGCATCTGCGCAAGCGACTGACCGAACCGTTCTCCGACCGTCTGTTTCTTGCAGGGGAAGCCACGACAGTCACCGCTTACGCGTCCGCGCACGGTGCGCACGAAACGGGAATACTGGCGGCAAAGCGCGCGCTCGGCGCACTTCAGTCAACACGTTGACCGTGTTTTCAAGCACGCTTGGTCATGCGGGGTTTGAAGTTTCCCGAGACATGTGCAGAGTGGTGAGATCGTTGATCACCAATCCGACTTCATAAAGCTTGAGCAGATGAAATCCTTCAACCAGACAGGCGCGAATGCCCCACCCGAAAACTGGGATCGCAGCGGCCTGCCGGCTTGGAGCTATCTCAGCGACGAGATGCTTGAGCTGGAAAAAGAGGCGCTCTTCCGTCGGCATTGGCAACTGGTCTGCCATATAAGCGACCTGCCCCAGCCAGGGGACTATGTTGCGCTCGACATTGTCGGCGAGCGCGCGCTCATTGTGCGCGGGCAAGATGGAACAGTCCGCGCGTTTCACAATGTCTGCCGCCACAGGGGATCGCGCGTCGTGGCAAACGACAAGGGGCACTGCAAAGCGGCCATCGTGTGCCCGTTCCACGGCTGGACCTACAATCTCGATGGAACTTTGCGCGGACCGGCGCAACCTCAGTCTTTGCCGAAGCTTGATCCTGTCGAATTCGGACTTCCACCACTGGAAATGGACATCTGGAACGGTTTTGTTTTCGTCCGTTTCAAGCACGGTCCGCAACCAAAAATCTCGGAACTGATGGGTCGGTTCGAAGGCGAGCTCAAACCATACGGATTGGCAGATCTCGTGCCCGCCAGTTCACGACCGTGGACGGAAATATCTGAAGTGAATTGGAAGTCCGTGCGCGATGTCGACAATGAGGGCTATCACGTGCCCATGGCGCACCCCGGTTTGCATCAGTTGTTCGGCGACAATTATTACGACGAACCGCTCACCGGCGGAACTGCGCGATCGTTCTCCACGTTTAGCGATGACCCCGGTCAACTCTGGAGCGTTCGGGCGTACAAAAATATCCTTCCCGAGGCAGACTGGTTGCCGCCGAGCCATCAGCGTGCGTGGCTCTATATTGGTGTGTTCCCGAACTTTGTTTTTGGCCTCTACCCGGACTCCGTAATCTTCTATCAGGAATTCCCGCTCTCCACGGGGCGAACCTTGTTGCGCAGTGCGACGTATCGCCGGCCTGAAGAGTGCCGTAACCTCAAGGCGGCACGCTATCTGAGCGGTCGTATTGATCAGATCACAAGCGAGGAGGATCAATTGCTCACCGTTTGGTCGTGCGAGGCTGCTCACTCAAGCGGATTCAAGGGGATTATTCTTTCTGATCTCGAATATGGTGTGCGATCCTATCATGATCATCTTCGAACGGTTCTCCCCGTCCTGAATGAGTCCACATCACCTGCGCCAGGAACGGTCGAAGCCCGAAATATCGCCTTGCACGCTGAGCGGGGCAATGCCACCACATGACCATGGTCGCGTCATCAACATCCGTGGCATCCACCGCAAAGCCGCAAAAGCCACGTCTGAACAAGGACGGTGCAAGCGGGCTCACACTCATCAGTCCGCCACTGTTGTACGCACTGCTCATGCTCGCGGCACCGTTGCTGATGGTCATCACCTTCAGCTTCTGGACGCAGAACTATCTCGATATCGACCGAACGCTGACGTTGAAAAACTACGCGGAGGCGTGGACAGACCCGCTCTATCGCCTGTTGATGCTCCGCTCGCTCGCGATCTCCGGCGTGGTGACGGTCGTGACCGTGCTGCTTGCGTTCCCGATCGCTTATTATCTCTCGTTCCGCGTGACGAAACACAAGGCGCTCTGGATTTTTCTGATCACGATCCCGTTCTGGACCAGCTACTTGCTGCGTGTTTTTCTCTGGAAAGTCATCCTTGGATACAACGGTGTCTTCAACAGCGGTCTCAAGATGCTGGGGTTGATCACCGAACCACTGACGTTCATTCTCTACAATGCGAATGCTGTCGTCATAGCGCTCGCCCACGCCTGGGCACCGTTCGCCATTCTACCAATTTTTATCTCGTTGGAGAAAATCGACAGGTCGCTACTCGAAGCGGCGGAAGATCTTGGTGATGGCCCGGTTCGCCGGTTTTTCCGGGTCACGTTGCCGTTGGCCATGCCCGGCGTGATCGCAGCAACTCTCATTGTGTTCATCCCGACGGTTGGGGATTTCGTCACACCAAAACTCGTTGGTGGCAACGATGGCTTGATGATCGCCAACATGATCCAGGTTCAGTTCGGTAAGGCGAACAACGCCCCCCTTGGCGCGGCTCTTGCCATCTCCGCCATGCTGATCGTCGCGTTGATCTCGTTTGTCTTTATCTGGCTCAATCGTCGCTTTACGACAGGTGATGGCAAATGAGGCGCGGAACCGGAATCAACTGGCTCGCGGTCTACGCAGTCGCCTACATGGTGTTCCTCTATGCACCAGCGATCCTTTTACCGATTTTTGCTGTCAACGATTCCACGATCATCGCCTTCCCGCTTCGGGGCTTCACCGGCAAATGGTTTGCCGACCTCTGGTCGAGCGAAGCGTTGCAAGCGTCCGCCCTTAACAGCCTCTATGTTGCCGTCTCCACCTGCATTGTAAGCACGTTGTTGGGCGTGTGTGCGGCGCGGGCCGCCACGCGCTATCCTTTCCCTGGCAAGAAGGGCATCATGGGCTTCATCATGTTGCCGCTGGTCCTGCCCGAGATCATCGTGGCCGTGGCTTTGCTGGTTGTGCTCGTGCAACTCGGTCTGGATCTGTCGCTCTGGACGGTTGTCCTCGGGCACGTGCTCGTGTGCACTCCCTTTTCGATCGCGGTGCTGAGTTCGGCGTTTCAGGGGATGGATCGCAGTCTGGAGGAAGCGTCGCTCGACCTTGGCGAAACCCGCTTCAACACCTTCCGGCGCGTGACGTTGCCACTCGTCATGCCAGGGATTATTTCCAGTCTGCTGATCACGTTCACAATTTCGCTGGACGAATTCATCATTGCATTTTTCCTCACCGGAACGGACGCGACATTGCCGGTCTACATCTGGAGTCAGCTCCGTTTTCCGGCCAAATTGCCAAGCGTGATGGCGCTTGGAACCATTCTCCTCCTTGTGACCATCGTCCTGTTGATTCTGGCAGAGTGGTTTCGCAGGCGATCAACAGCACGCCGTGGTGAGGACATTTCAATTGCCGGGGGGCTTGCCTGAACGTGTCTGACATACCAACAGCAGCGGACGCTCGCACGATCATTGACGCCAGAAACGTCACGAAACACTATGGCGATGTGAAAGCGCTTGATGGTATCTCAGCAGAAATACGGGAAGGTGAGTTCTTCTCGCTGCTCGGGCCGTCCGGTTGCGGTAAAACCACGTTGTTGCGCATGATCGCCGGCTTTGACGAGCTGACGTCCGGAACCATCGCAATCAACGGCGAACCCATGGCGGGCGTGCCAGCCAATCTGCGCCCGACCAACATGGTGTTCCAGAGTTACGCTATTTTCCCGCACCTGACAGTTGCAGAGAATGTCGCATACGGCTTACGGCGCAAAAAACTCCCGAAAGAAGAATTGCAGAGGGAAGTCGAAGCTGCACTGGAAATGGTCGATCTCGGCGGCTACGGGCCGCGCGCTTCGCACGCCATGTCAGGCGGTCAGCGCCAGCGCGTTGCACTCGCACGCGCGCTCATCATGCGCCCAAAGGTATTGCTCCTCGACGAACCGTTATCGGCCCTGGACAAGAAACTGCGCGAACAGATGCAGGTCGAGTTACGCCGCTTGCAGCGCGCCGTAGGCATCACGTTCATTCTCGTCACACACGATCAGGAGGAAGCACTGATCATGTCGGACCGGATTGCAGTCATGTTCGATGGTCGGATTTCGCAGCTTGCAACACCACAGGAGCTCTACCGGCTCCCCGCAAACCGCAGGGTCGCGTCGTTCATCGGCGTGATGAATTTTCTCGACGGCACTGTCATCGGTGAAGATGGGGATGCGGTGCACCTCGATATCGCCGCTCTCGGCAAGGTGTCGGTTCCAAAAAGCCAATGCAAAAGCCGGATCGACGGCACGGCACCAGCTCACGTTGGCATTCGCCCTGAAATGCTGACGATCCTGTTCGACGAGACGGAACAGGCGGAACGTGAAGTGACCGGTACGATCAGCGATGTCGTCTACTACGGCGACATGACCTACTATGACGTGCAACTTCCAGGCGCCGAGAAACCGATTACGATCTCCATGCGTAATACCGCCGGACGTGCGGTTCTCGAAATCGGCGCAACGGCGCGGGTTGGCTGGGGCTCGGAATCTATCGTCGTACTCGACTAGATCCAGATAGAGATCAACATCATGGAATCCCCCAACGCACCCGATAACCCGAAAGACATCCAGAAACTGGTCGCCCGGCAAAAGTCAGGTTTTGCGCTCGATCAGGCGTTCTATCGGGATGCGCAGATCTATCAACATGACCTCAACCATATCTTCTTTGAGGAGTGGTTGCTGGCAGGACATGTAAGCGAACTCCCAAATGTTGGAGATTTCCTCCGATTCGAGATGGCAGGCGAGTCGATCATTATCGTCCGCTCAAGTGCAGATGTCGTATCAGCGCTCGTGAACGTATGTCGGCATCGTGGATCACGGATCTGCCTGGAAGAACGCGGCAATGCCCGACGGTTTATTTGTCCCTACCACGCCTGGACGTACAATCTGGACGGCACGCTTGAGCGCGCACGGCTGATGGAGAACACATTTGATCCCCGAGAGTGGGGATTGAAGACTGTTGCCTGCAAGGTGTTTCACGGTCTGATTTACGTATCGTTTTCCAGGAATCCGCCATCGTTCGCTGACGCCGAGCGCGAGCTCACACCGCTCATCGCGCCATTTGATCTGGCGAAGACGAAGATTGCGCACCGCGCCAGCTACCCGGTTGCAGCCAACTGGAAGCTGCTCGTTGAGAACTACAACGAGTGCTACCACTGCACGGCAGCACATCCGGAGTTTGCCCGCTCGCATTCGATCCACATGACAGCGGATCGGGTTGAACCGTTGAACGAAGCCATGGCCGCGCGCACGCTCGACTGCGGCATGGCGACGGACTGGCTAGACAAGATCGCCGATAACCGTCCGCCCGGCAGCCTCGATTACGCTTACGACCGCTATGCGTTGTTCGATGGGTTCGATACCGGCAGCGAGGACGGCAAGCCGTTGGCGCCATTGCTCGGGACAGTCTCAGGCTACGACAGCGGCGCTTCGGACGTTTACGTCGGCATCCTCAATCCGATGCTGGTCTATTGCGACCACGCCGTCATTTACCGTTTCATTCCCATTGATGAAGAGCGCTCGACGCAGGAGATTATCTGGCTCGTGCACGAGGATGCGGAAGAGGGAAGAGATTACAACGTCGACCGTCTCACCTGGCTTTGGGACGTGACCACTGTGGCCGACAAACGGATCATCGAGAAGAACCAGGAAGGGGTGAACTCACGCTATTATCAACCTGGCCCGTATGCCCCCATGGAAACCTATACCCAACGCTTTGTCGACGCCTATCTCCGCAGCATTCGTGTTGGTTGACGGAATGATGGGATGTTGTTCTCTCAAGTGGCGCCAATGAGGATGTTATGTTGCAATGCCGCCTGTAATTTTTGAAAATAGTATTTATTCTGGTGCCACCCTCAGCACTCGGCCATCATCATTGTCCGTCAGAATGTAGAGGTGCCCATCCGGTCCCTGCCGGATCGCACGGATACGTTCGCCGATGTCGCGTAGCATCCTCTCCTCATGCACAACCTTGCCGTTCCGGCGAACCAGTCGCGCAACATAACGATCTTTCAGCGCACCAACAAAAATATTTCCCTTCCAGTTCGGAAACACATCACCAGAGTAAATCTCCATGCCGGACGGCGCAATGGACGGGTCCCAATAGTGACGCGGTTGCTCCATGCCATCCTTGTGCGTGCCGACACCAATTTTCCGTCCTGAATAATGCACGCCATAGCTGATCACCGGCCAACCATAGTTCTTGCCGGCTTCTGGTTGGTTGATCTCATCTCCACCACGCGCACCGTGTTCCACAATCCAGAGCGCGCCTGTCTCTGGGTCGAGTGCCGCACCCTGCGCGTTGCGATGGCCGGTAGACCAGATTTCCGGCAGCCATCCGTCAATCCTGGGGTTGCCTGACGCAGCACCACCTTCAGGCTTGATTCGCGCCACCTTGCCGATGTGCATGTCGGGGCGTTGTGCCAATGGACGGTTCCCGCGATCGCCCATCGTGACAAAGATGTTGCCCGTGCGGTCGAACACAAGGCGGCAGCCGAAATGCCGTGTTGTGCGCTTCACCGGGATCTGGCGAAAAATCACTCGGACCTTCTCAAGTTCCTGATCGTTCTTGTTCAGTTTCGCACGTGACACGCTGGTGCCGAAGCCACCATTGCGTCGTTCCGTGTGACAGTAGAAGAGTGTTCGGTTGTCTGCGAATGCAGGCGAAAGGGCGAGGCCCAGGAGGCCGCCCTGTCCCTGAGCCGTTACGCCTCGCACGCCCTTAATGCGTTGGCCAACCTTGCCGGTTGTGTCGATAATCCGGAGTCGGCCTTCCCGCTCCCCAACCAGCAAGCGCCCATCGGGCAAAAACACGAAGCCCCACGGGTATTTCAGGCCGGTCGCGAACGTTTCAACCTTGTAGGCATGCGTCTGTGAAACATCGGCCTGCGCGGCACGGAACGGCATGAGGGCCGCTGCAATCGAAAGGATGAGAAACAGTCGGCGCATGGCGTCGGCTCCGTTGTGGTGGTGTCGGTTGCATACTGTCACTCAAGTGTGCCGGAACAATGTAACGCGCCGCAATCGTACAGACGTTCAGTTTCTTTTGATTGGTCCTGGGCGGTAGCTTATCACGATGGAACAGCAGTCAACGGATCGAACCATGTCGCACATCTTTCATCTCGTAGACCGCGCCGCCCGCGTTGCCGCAGACCGTCCGGCCGTCGGCCTTGGGCACGACACGGTTCTGACGTTTCGTGAACTAGCTGCGCAAGCCGAAGCCCTCGCCGGATATCTGACGGGACACTTGAAGTTTGTGCCGGGTGACCGCGTTGCGCTGATCATGTCGAATGTGCCGCAATACATTGTCGTGATGTGTGCATGCTGGCGGGCCGGTCTGGTCGCCGTTCCGATCAATGCGAAACTGCATGAGCGTGAGTTCGCCTACATGTTGGAACATTGCGGAGCGCGGGCGGTATTCACAACACGCACTCTCGCGACGTCGGTTGCAGCAGCGATCAGTAAAGCTCCGGATGTCCAGGCCGTTCTTGAAGTCGGAACGCCTGCGTTTGACCGCGCTTTGAGCGCTGAACCGTGTGTGGCACCGATGCCAGGGCCGGAGGATCTTGCCTGGCTGTTCTACACCTCGGGCACGACGGGGCGCCCGAAAGGTGCCATGCTCTCGCATCGCAACTTGATGGCTATGGCTGCGAGTTACTTCATCGACATCGACCACATTGCTCCGAACGACTGTATTATTCATCCCGCACCGCTGTCGCACGGGGCCGGGCTCTACGTAATCCCCCATCTGATGGCGATGGCCGCGCAAGTGATCCCGCAAAGCGGTGGGTTCCATCCTGATGAACTGTTGGACATGCTTCCTCATTGGCGTGGTGCGTCCATGTTTGCGGCACCGACAATGATCAACCGCCTGGTGCATCACGGTGCGACGGCGAATGCTGATCTTGCAAATCTGAAAACCATTGTTTACGGCGGTGCGCCAATGCATGTGGCTGACATCGAGCATGCACTGAACGTCATCGGCCCGAAGCTCGCACAGCTCTATGGGCAAGGCGAAAGCCCGATGTGCATTACCGGGTTATCGAAACGCTGGTACGCTGACCGCAATCATCCCCGTTGGCGTGAGATCATTGCGTCCGCCGGTTTTGCGCAAAGCGTTGTAGAAGTGGCAGTGATGGATGAAAATGACAATCCGCTTCCGGCGGGTGAACCCGGTGAAGTTTGCGCGCGCGGTGAGCCGGTTATGTCGGGTTATTGGCGTGATGGGGGCGCATCGGATGTAACATTGCGCGGCGGATGGTTGCACACCGGCGATGTTGGTGTGCGCGATGCGGACGGTTTTCTCACCCTCATGGATCGCTCCAAGGATCTCATCATTTCTGGGGGCGCCAATATCTATCCGCGCGAAGTCGAGGAAATCCTTTTGAAACACGCAGACGTTTCCGAAGT
>CALHAX010000009.1 GCA_937931785.1 uncultured Hyphomicrobiaceae bacterium
ATAGATGGAAACCCAAAAGGTTGCCCACGACGAGAGACGAATTCAACGTGCATTCCATTATGGGAGAGAATATCAGCGTGACGTTGGCCAATGGAACCACGTCCGATGACAAGAGCGTTTGTAAAACTGCTGTTGTTCAATGGCATTATCACCAGACCGAATACCCCCCATCGACAACAATATTCTGGCCAGTGATGTAGGCGCCTGCCTGACTCGACAATAGCAGCGCCGCCCCCACAATATCCGCCTCAACCCCCATTCGTCGGAGTGGTGTACGCTCAACGTAAGCCGTGACGAACTTCGGATCCTGATGACGGGAGATTCCCCCCGGCGAGATACAATTGACCCTTATGTCAGGTGCCAGCACTGTAGCGAGCCACCGCGTCAATTGCGTCAGCCCTCCTTTTGATGCCGCATAGGCCGCAGGATTACCCATTCCCGTCTCTTCATAGAGACGTAAATCTGGACCAATGATCCCGTAAATTGATCCGATATTCAGGATCGAACCGTTCGTGCTTGCCTTTAAATGAGGGGTTGCAGTCTGCGACAAGATAAAGGGCGCAGTCAGGTTTACCTCAAGGGCGGCACGCCATGCTTCTGTCCCTTGAGATTCGAATGACACGGCCCAACCTTGCAAGTCGGTCGTCCCGACAAACGCCGCATTGTTGATGAGTGTATCGATCGCCCCAACATCAGCCAAAACCTCATGGAAGACCTCCTCTATGTGATTTTGGTTGCTGAGGTCCAACGTCGCAGAGTGGGTTTTTATTCCATGCTTCGTTTGAAGTTGCGTCAAAAAATCCTCATCAGCTTCGATCATATCCAGAAAGCAAATATTGGCTCCGCATTCAGCCGCACCAGTCGCCAATTCACGACCAATGTTCCCGAGCCCTCCCGTGATCCAGACCCACTGGCCCGTCATGTCGAAACGATTAGTTGGCATTTTTCAAATTTCCGCTTCAAGCGTGTGCAGATGCCCTCAGAGGACGTGTCTTCTAGCAACTAACGCGTTTTCGCAACACCACGACTTGATCGCACTTTGGCACTTATGCCCATGCATCAATCAAGCATTTCCCATTTCATGCAGGTTCAGCAATTCATCGACAACGGCAAGTGTAGCTTTATTGATCATGCCACGCCGTTGACGCGGTGTGGACGTTTCTTTTATCATCGTCATAAGAACACTTTCGATATCGTCTACCGATTTTGCTGCGCTTGCGATATTCATTTCTGAGTAGGGTGCACCAGCCGTAAAAACTGAGCATTCAACATTCAGCACCTTTCGGCCGATCAGATGTGCTTGCAGCCCGACCGTCGATGATGCAACGACGACGACGTCAACGGCGTGCAGCAATGCCGTCACATCTTCTTCTGCACGGCTTTGCTCAACGCGTTCCGCAGGATGAAATTCGCATGTTTGACTTGGATGATAGCGCACGATCAGACGAAGTTCCGACATGCGTTCAACAATGTCACGCAACTTGGCCTCTATTTCCTGCGGCAGGTCCGGATTGCCAACCTGGCCTGTGAATGGATGCCTGGAAGGCTCAACGGAGGACGCATAAAGGATATTTATCTTACCGTCGTTCCAACCACAATCCTTCCGCCGTTTCGCACCCGCGGCAATAACTTCCGGTTCATACAAACTGTCAAAAGCAGGATTTCCCGTCACGGCGATGTCACTGTAAGGGCGCCCGTGTTGAACCAGCCGATCACGTACACTCTCATTGAGCACGCAGATACGATTGCCGAAGCTCGGGTCTTTCAACCATTCAAATTCCTGAAGCGCAAAGAGATCAACAAGGCAAAGCGATGGAACCGCGCAGGCTTGGGCGGCTGCGATCATCGCCCTCTCGGAGCGCGGCGAATTCGTCGTCACAACAACACGCGGCCTGACGGCATCAAGTACCTTTTTCATGGTCTCGACTGGATAGAATGCTTGTCGGCCACGCTTGTTGTATTCCGTCCTCGCAGCGCCTTCGCCGAGGGTCTGCACAAGCTCCGTGTGATTCATCCCCAGGTAAGCTATGGTTTCATCATGGGGGACAAGCGAATTGGCGTCGTGACACTGCGCAAGGCGTATGCCTGCACTCTGAATTTCCGGAGTTGCGGCCAATGGCAGGTGGCGATAGGAAAACGTTGGAATACCCAGGCGCTCTACCACCGGTCCGGCTGTTGTAAGTGCCAGATAGGCAACTTCATATCCGCGGTGGAGCATCTCTTGGGCAACGGGGGCCAACGCTGCGACATGTCCTCCACCGTAGGATACGAACAAGAAGTCTGCGCCCTTGAACGACTCGATCATGGATCCTCTGGATTGGCCTGTCGCTGAAAAGCCGACACACATGGTGTCTTCCAAATCTGCGTAACGACGTGCGAAAGAATGCGAATGAACTGTTTTGTCATTGCAGAAGTGGGGGTCAATCACAACGGCTCAATGCAGTTGGCCCGTGAACTGGTAGCAATCGCTGCGAACGCAGGCGCTGACGCGGTGAAGTTCCAAAGCTTCAAGGCTGAAGAACTTGCCCGTAGCGGCGCACGCAAGGCAGAATATCAGATGAGGCAAACCGGAACCGACGATCAACTGAGTATGCTGAAAAAACTTGAACTGAGCCGGAGCGATCATATCGAGCTCAAGGCGTATTGTTCGGAACTGGGCATCGAATTCATGTCTTCAGTGTTTTCGGAGTCGACTGTCGACCTCCTGGCAAGCCTCCATGTAAAGCGAATCAAGATCCCTTCCGGAGAGATCAACAACAAGCGTCTTCTGCGCAAGGCCGCCGAAACTCAATTGCCGTTGATATTATCCACGGGCATGTCGAACTTTGACGAAGTTGAGCGCGCCGTTGAGTGGATTTGCGAGATCTGGAAGAGCAGCGGTCTCTGCGACGACGCATGTGCAAAACAACTGAGCCTTCTGCACTGTACATCGAATTATCCGACATCAGACGCAGACGTGAACCTGAAAGCGATGGACACTTTGTCAGCACTCGGCTTTCCGGTTGGATTTTCAGACCACACCCCAGATATCCTGATTGCCCCGTGTGCCGTCGCAATGGGGGCTTCGATCATCGAAAAGCATTTTACAGTGTCGCGGAATCTTGACGGTCCGGATCATCTGGCTTCACTAGAACCTGAAGATCTCGCCGCTATGATCGCCGCAATTCGTCGTGTTGAAGTTGCTTGTGGCGATGGTGCGAAGACGTTGCGCCAAAGCGAACGCAGCGTGCGCGACGTCGCGCGCAAAAGCGTAACACTTGTTCGAGATGTCGAGTGCGGACAAGTTCTTCAAGCTGACGATCTGGACGTGTTGCGCCCAGGCACAGGCATTGAACCTTATGAGATCGATAATGTGATCGGCACGCGTGCCGCGGCGGCGATGACAGCATCAAGAACCTTGTGCTGGACTGACATCATCAAAGATGACGCCAGTTCAAAAAAAGCCTCAACACGCAGGACAAAGACATGACGCGCAGGCTTTGCACCATCTGTGCGCGGGGCGGATCAAAACGGGTCCCGAACAAGAACACGCGTCTGCTCGCTGGAAAACCGCTCATTGGCCATACCATCGAACAGGCGCAGGCCAGCAAGCTGTTTGATACCATTATTGTAGACAGCGACTCCGATGCAATTCTGGATATTGCCCGAGATTACAAGGTTGATCACGTGTTGAACCGGCCTGCGGAACTTGCATCCGATACAGCAGGAAAAATCCCGGTCATCCATCGTGCCTATCTTGAGACCGTCCGGCTGGATGGCGAGGATTTTGATACACACGTCGATCTTGATGCAACATCACCCTTGCGTCTAATCGACGATATACGTGCTGCTGTAGATCTTTTTGAGTCGGGCACAGCAAGCAGTTTAATCTCCGGAAGCATCTCTCGACGTTCACCTTATTTCAACCTTGTTGAGGAACGTAGCGATGGAACCGTCGCCCTCAGCAAGTCCATCAAAGAGGATATTGTCCGCGGTCAGGACGTTCCCAAAAGCTATGATATGAACGCATCGATTTACGCGTGGCGCACGGATGTATTTAAGTCTGATCCACGCGTGTTCTACGGCGACACTATAATCTACGTCATGCCAGAAGATCGTTCAATCGACATAGACACAGAACTGGACTTTGAGTTCGTTTCCTTCCTGTTGGCCCGACGGAAAGACCAGGCAAGCCGTTGAGACGCATCACCTACATCACCGGTACGCGTGCAGATTATGGCCTGATGCGAAAAACGCTCCAAGCCATAGATATCAACCCGGATATTCACCTCGATCTGGTTGTGACCGGAATGCACATCGGGCCGGACTTCGGTAACACAATCGAGGAAATTCGCTCCGATGGTTTTGAAATTCGCTGCGAGGTTCCCTACGATTTTTCACGATCCGATAGTTCTGAGATGACGCGAAACGCCGGTCGACTGATGAGCGAACTGGCGGACAGTTTTGCAAACAGGAAACCGGATCTTGTACTTGTTCTCGGAGACCGAACAGAAATGCTGATGGGTGCATTGGCCGCCGTGCACGAGAATATCCACGTTGCCCATATTCATGGTGGCGAAAGATCCGGCACAATCGACGAGTCCATCAGACACGCAATCTCGAAACTTTCACATTTCCATTTTGTTGCAACGAAGCAGAGCAAGGACAGACTCGTTCGTCTCGGTGAAAATCCGGACCACGTTATGATATCCGGCGCACCGGGACTCGCAGGTATCCGGAATCTTGCTGCTGAAAACAACTACGATGAGCTGTGTCAGTCCTATGATTTCGACCAGGACTCGCCGATCGCTTTGGTCGTGTTTCATCCTGTGGTTCAGGCTGCTGACGACATGCGGGAACAAACAGAACTACTCGCAAGGTGCATCAGGACTTCAGGCCTTCAGGCGCTTTGGCTTCAACCAAACTCGGATCACGGCCGGCGAGAAATCAATGATGTCTTGCATGTACTCGACGATGCGCAGTGGTGTCGTCGCGTGACCCACTTGAAGCGCAGCGATTTCCTCTGTGTGATGGCGAATTGTGATGTCATGATTGGCAACTCAAGCGCTGGTATCATCGAGGCTGCCAGTTTTGATACGCCCGTTGTCAACGTCGGCGTACGTCAGTTCGCGCGAGAAAGAAGCACGAACACTTTCGACTGTGAAGTCACCCAGAGTGACATCACAAAAGCAATCACCCTCGCGCTGGCCAAAGGCCGTAAACCCGCCAACAATGTTTATGAGCAGCCCGATACGGTGAGCATGATCGCTAAAGAAGTATGTAATTTGCCCCTACGATCGGCCACTTTGAACAAAGTACTCACATACTAGAATTTGCAGCGGAACGTCGTGTCAATAAACATGGCGTTCTTTGGGGTTCATGCGTTTAAATTCCGCAGGTGCACCTGCCACCATAGTGTTGGAAGGCACATCTCTGGTCACGACAGATCCCGCTGCCACAACGCTCCAGGCACCAATTGATATCCCCTGTTGAACAATCGCACCAGCCCCCAGAAACACACCCTCCCCCAACGTGCAACCACCACATACGATACTGCCTGGCGCCAAAGTCGCGTAGTCATGCACGATACAATCGTGCTCGAGAATCGCACCAGTATTGACGATCACGTGTCGACCGATTTTCACGGATGCATTGATTGCAGCATTAGCCAGAATAACCGATCCGGCACCAACCTCTAAAGAGCCAGAGACGATTGAATTAGGATGCTGTATGACGGGGTACTCAACACTTGCGTCCAGTTGTCCGGCAATCGTTTGGCGAACGGAGTTCTCACCAACAGCGATACAAATTTTGGTCTTGCTGTTGAGGTCAAGCACCTCTTGCAACGCATAAACTGGTTGTCCCAGAAACACATTCAACACAGGCGCACTCTCGCAAAAAGATACGACCTTCCAATGTCGGGAGAGAGCCACTGCATCAGCAACGACCTTTGCATGGCCGCCACACCCAAAAATCATCACATCATTCAACATTCGAAGAGTATCCAAACACTGTAGCGCGTCTGATTCCAATGGAACCATGACGCGACGATCCAAGTAGCTTCACCAGTGATCAGCCCCAAATGCAGAGCCCAGCTTGAATGTTAGTGCATGATTGGCTTTTCCTGCAATGGCGCGATGGTTTCTGGTGTGGATGGGCTGTAACCAAAACACTATGTCGTCGCTTTACATCGCGTTGCGTGCGCAGCTTATCGGTGTCGGGCCAGCCCCCCCCACCGTCATGAGTAAAATATTTCTCCGCTCAAAACACCGGAGTTGGCCTGTCACAGACCTATAAGGATGGTTCTGAACCACCTGTTTCATCTTCCAAAGCAGTACGTTCAGGCAGAAACACTTCGAAATGAGCGCCGCGCGTCTGGCCATTGATGCTGACACCGTCACTTCCAATCATCGCAGTGTCTTCCTCGCACAACCGGATCCGGCCGCCGTGAACCCGTACCAGTTCATCGGCAATGGCAAGGCCAAGCCCCGTACCGCCCTTGCGTGCAGAGCCCTGGAACGCCTCAAACAGATGTTCGCGTGCCTTGAGCGGAAATCCCGGGCCCGTATCACGTATATGAATGAGTACGCCCGTTGCAGACGCTCCGGTTGCATCCTGTCCCGGTCCGATTTCGGCGCTCACATCAACCCGTCCCTCAAGCTCACGCCTGGCGTCATCTGACAGACCAGAAACGACTTGCGCCGCATTACGGACGAGATTGCTTAAAACACGGTAGAGCTGCTCTCGATCAGCGTGCACGAAGATATCGCTTTCGATATCAACACTCCACCCGACGCCGCCATGACCAAGTGCCGAAGGCCCGCTTGCCGGCAATCCAAGTTGGTCAGCAATTTCCTCCACAAGTGGGCGGAGATCAAATGTTGTGCGTTGCGGTGCAGCCTCTTCGGCCTTCCCGAACTTCAGCGTGCTGGTGCACAGATGAACAGCCCGGTCCAGAGCGTTGATCAGCTTGGGGGCAAACCGTTGCACCGTCGGATCGTCCACAAGCGCAAACCGGTCAGAGATCAATTGCGCATTGGCAAGCATGTTGCGCAGATCGTGATTGATCTTGCTGACGGCCAACCCGAGTGATGCCAGACGGTTTTTCTGTGTCAGAGCCTGAGACAATTCCCCCTGCATCTTGGCCAGTTCACGTTCAGCAAAACCGATCTCGTCCGTACGCTTTGAGGGCGCAATAATCCGTGAGGTATCCTCCGGACTTGTTGCGTAATCCTCCATGCTGCGCACCATCCGCATCATAGGCTGCACAAGCAGCCAGTTCAGTGCAAGGTACACAAGACCGGCAGCAAACAACGAGATCACAATGGACAGCGCCAGAATATTCAGGCCAAACGTAATCATCGCAGAACGTAATGGCGCCTCGTCAACGACAATTTCCACGAACTGCGCGTTACCGAATTCCGGCTGTCCGATCACCCTGATGCTTTCATCCGGACCATGAAAGTACACGAGAACAGCATCGCGAATGAGCGCAAACGTCGACGCATCACGCAAGTCATACACCGCACTAATGCGCGTCGGCATCTTGTCCTGCGCTATCAGTCGACGAATGTCACGTTTGATTGCAACGGCGCGCACACGTGCGGCATTCAGAATGTCATTCTGAAGCATTGGGGATAGCTCGCCGGTGGGCGAATCTTCCGCAGCCAATGCAACGATCTGGGCTGCTTCCAGCCGGTCCATCAGCCATTTTTCACGAAAATTCGCAACGGACGGGAGGAAAATAAGAATTTCCGCCGCCATCACTGCAAGCAACGTCAGAAGGAGCAGGCGTGCAGAGAGCCCCATGCCACGGCGAACGATAACGTCTTCCGACATCGGTTTTAGTGCTCTCCCTGACTGCGCCTGAAAATGGTAATGTAACGCGCGATGATGGCTTATCCGAAACGCGACAGGAAATTCACGACACGGCGCACCATGGGGTTGGCAAGCTTGGGCATGAAATAAGTTCCTGCCGCACGCTTGTTGATTTCAGCAAGAGTCGGATATGGAGAGATATACCCCGTAAAATCCTTGATTTTCATCCCGTTCGCAATCGCCAGAGACCACATCTGGATAATGTCACCCGCATGCGCCCCACAAATCGATGCGCCTGCAATCTTTCCATTCTTACGAACGACAACCTTCACCAGACCATCCGTCTCGCCTTCCGCCTGCGCACGATCGTTTTCGTGATAGGGCCAGCGCAGGACATTTACTTTTTCACCAAATTTTTCCCGCGCCTGATCCTCGGTCAAGCCAACACTGGCAAGCTCGGGGTCCGTATACGTACACCACGGATAGATATCCGGATTGGCTGTCACGGGAAGCCGGAACAGCGCGTTTCGAATGACAAGCCCCGCATGATATCCTGCGACATGCGTGAACTGATAGCCACCGGTCACATCACCAATCGCGTAAACCTTCTTGTTACTGGTTTTGAGGCCCTTGGAAACCTTGATGCCGTGTTTGTCGTACTCAATGCCCGCTTCATCAAGCCCGAGGCCGCTCACATTCGGTGCACGGCCTGTAGCAACGAGTATGTGCGAACCACGCACCACCTCTTCCTGTCCATCAGTTGCTATGGTTGCGTCAATCGAACCATCTGAAGCCTGGGCAATCCGTTGCACCATGGCACCTTCGCGAATGACAAGACCTTCGCCACGTAGCCGTCGCAGAACGATCTCGGTCAGTTCGGGATCGTCTCTGCCGAGCGCCGTTGCGCCCTCCAGCACCGTGACCTGACTCCCGAGTCGCAGATGGGCCTGCGCCAGCTCGATACCAATCGGCCCACCGCCAATGACGACGAGATGTTCGGGGCGAATGTCATTCTCGAAAATCGTCTCGTTCGTGAAATAAGGAACCTCCGACAAACCTTCGATCGGGAAAACAAGCGGCGAAGAACCGGTCGCAATCACAAAGCGGCGCGCCTTTATGGTGTGATCACCGGCAACCACCGTTTCTGCGTCAGTGAAACGTCCGGCGGTCGTGATAACGTGCACGCCGAGCCCTGTGAAACGCTCGACGCTGTCATTGGGCTCGATTGTCGCAATCACATCACGAATGTGCTGACGAACGGCCGTTCGATCGACCTGGGGACTGACTGGCGATATTCCGAACGGGTTCGCCGAACGCATCAGGTGTGCCCGTTTGCTGGCAGCAATCAGGGCTTTGGACGGCACACAACCATAGTTCAGACAATCGCCACCCATCTTGTGCTTTTCCAGAAGCACGACAGACGCCCCCATCTGCACCGCTCCTGCAGCAACAGAGAGTCCACCAGATCCCGCTCCGATAACACACAGATCAGGGGTCAATACTTCAGTCATGGTGCAAGGCTCCGCCGTTAGCCGCATCCGTTAGAGACGCAGGCATTGTTCAATTCCAAGTTGTCGGGGATTGGATCGTGATCCGCAAGGTCATGCTGCATCGCCTGCAGATGATCCACCGCGAAACCGCTTCAGAAAAATCGGAATGAGGGCGACAACGGCAAGCGCAATGCCAGCATAGATCAATTCCTTGCTCACCAGTTGCTGAAGGTCGATTGAGTAGGTACACGCATCCGCACCATTGTCCGCAATGCAGGCGGCGTGTCGCTTGTTCTCTGCCTCGAGCGGCGCCCCAAGACTGGCACCAACCAGGCTGTAGGCAGACGTTCCCGGAATGATGCCGAACAACGTTCCAAAGACGTATGTTCTGAGGGGCACACCCAGAAAGGCCGGGGCAAGGTTCACAACGACAAACGGAAAAGCCGGAACGAGCCTCAGGAACAGCATGTAACTGAGTGCATTTTCCTGAAAACCCGATTTGAGTTTATCAAGCCACGGACCGGCAGTGCCGGATAATGTTTCGCCAAGCGAGGTTTTCGCGACGAGGAAAATAATGGTTGCCCCAAGTGTCGCAGCAAGCACCGTCGCAGGTATTCCGACGTAAGGTCCAAACAGCAACCCGCCCGTGAGCGTCATGATCAGCCCGCCTGGAAGAGACAACGCAACCACGGCGACATACACCAGCATGTAAATTACAACAGCGCCAACAAAGTTGTCGCTGATAAAGTTTTGCATGACACCGTAGTTCTCACCAATCGTTTGCAACGACAGATACTTGTGCCAGCCCATCGCAAAGGCAAAACCCATCAACCCCACAATCACCAGAAGCGGAACAAACCGTCTGATCCCGCCTGCATTGCCAGTCGTTGATGTCTCGCCCATGTCGTCAATTCCGTGTGAGGTCATGTAATCTGCTCAATCCGCTATAGCCTGAATGCAGGAGGTTGTCGCAGTTGCGGCCAGCACGGAATGTGATACGCATCACAGTTCCAACTGACCGCAAAGGCTTCAGTTGCGGATATCGATCACTTGTTCGTGTCGTTCAGTGACCAGTCATAGTCAAAAC
Organism: uncultured Hyphomicrobiaceae bacterium; assembly: GCA_937931785.1. Lineage (GTDB taxonomy): Bacteria > Pseudomonadota > Alphaproteobacteria > Rhizobiales > CALHAX01 > CALHAX01. The sequence goes on from CALHAX010000009.1 coordinate 10,375, forward strand.
CACTGATGTCGTTCACAGCGCGAATTTTCGCGGCAAGTTCCGGTTTGGCATACTTCAGCGCATGCCTCAGCACGCCACTTTCACTTCCCTCGAAATCATCCTGGAACCAGCTGTAGATCTTTGACGCGCGGATACGACCGTTAACCACCGCAAATCCACGGGGACTGTTGATGTAGGTTCGAGCGCCCGCATCGAGCTGACTTTCGAGCTCGGAGCCAACAAAGGCTTCCGTCGGCAAGTTTGGACAGCCCACAGATGCGCAGTTCACCGAGTAGTGGACGCGCGGGTCCTTGAACGTGCCGCGCATGATGGTGTGCTCAATATCGTTGAGACTCAGCTCAACCTTGTTCACAGACACCACCTTCTTGTCCCAGGGGCCATTCTTGAAAAAGCCCGAAATGTCGATGTCCCGAATGGTCGCCACCGGATAGTGCTCAAGCACGATATCAATCGTCTTGGCATTGTAGAGGTTGGCCCAGAAAGCAAATTGCTCGTTTCGGGTCAGCATCGTGACGTTCGTCGCCTGAAGCTTATCCAGATAGGCCGTCAATGCCACGCGCCCGTTGGCCTTGAACGCCTTGTAGTCAATTTCGTTCAGGCCGCTGGCCGACGGTTTCACGTACATCTTGAGCAGTTTGGTCCAGTCACTGTGGTCTACAGATTTCGTCCCAGTTCGGCTGAATTGCGCAGCGATGTCCTGCGCAGAAGCTGGAGTGACCTGCATCACGAGCCCTGGGATCAATGCAGTTGATACAAGCAACAGCCCTGAGAGACGCAGGACACTGCGCCGCGATGGACGCGTATTGGGGGAAGTGAGAGCAAATTGGAGTAAGGACACGGAGAGAAGCCTTTCGTTGTATGGTATTTTTATAGTCTCATAGCTCCGTTCGTGTGGTCAGGAAGAGGCAGAAATTCCGTTCTCTCTACATCGTGAAATCACGTCAGGATGCGCGAACAGGATATTCCATGAGGAACAAGCAGCCGGATTTCACAGGTTTGACGTTGACCAGCCCAGCGGGGCGTGACTATAACCCGCCAACACACGACACCGATGCGGGACACGCAGCCGGACCGCACATGCGGAATTGGCGCGGTAACTCATTGGTTTTATTGGAGAAATGCTGTGAAAAGAACGTACCAGCCATCCCGGCTCGTTCGCAAGCGCCGCCATGGGTTCCGCTCGCGCACCGCAACTGTTGGTGGTCGTAAAGTGTTGGCACGTCGCCGTGCACGTGGTCGCAAGCGGCTGTCAGCATAGATTTCCAGCTGCTGGCAACGTTTGACGCGTGGCAAATGCAACGCAAGTCGACCGACATTATCATGACTGGGCGCGCGCTCAATTCTCCCGTCGAAACGCTCAAGAAGCGACGGGAGTTTTTGCGTATACGCGGCGGTGGACGATGGTCTTGCGGTGCCTTTGTAATTGAGACACGAGCGCGCGTGGTCGATTCAGACGCACGACCGAACGGGCCTCGTATCGGATACACCGTGACCAAACGAATCGGTAATGCCGTCGTGCGCAATCGCATAAAACGGCGTTTGCGTGCCGCGATTGCAAGCCTCGAATGCGGGCAACTGCGCGCACAGAACGATTATGTATTGATCGCGAGGTCTGGCGCGCTAAAACGAGCGTTCGTCGACCTGACGAATGACTTGCGTAAGGGGCTGTCTCACATTCACCGACCAAAAAGCAACGACCGGGCACGCAAGCGCGGTTGAGACGGTAGAATATGTGCTAGCGCATATGGAAATGTCAGGCCCTGATACAGATATAAAGCTGAACGACCTTGCTGCCGTCCGGCCCGTAACAAGAACGAATTTCAACGCACCCGTTTGCCATCTGGAGCGGGATCTGAGGCCAAGACCATGACCGAAGAAAACCGTAGTTTTCTCCTTGCAATCCTGTTGTCGCTCGCCGTGCTCGTTGGCTGGAACGTGTTCATCGCAGCTCCTCGCATTGAGGACGAACAGAAACGTATCGAAAAAACAAAGAATGCCGGTCAGGTTCCACAGGTACCAGGAGCAGCGGCCCCTGCAACGCCAGGCACGCCCTCAACTCCAGGAACCGCACCAATCTCAACGGCTCCGACAGGCCTGGGACAAACGATAACGCAAGGCAGCACAACCACTGTAGGCACGAAATCACGCGATGCGGTCATCGCGAACGCACAACGTATTGCGATTGACACACCAGCATTGAAAGGGTCGATCAATCTCAAGGGCGCGCATCTCGACGATCTCGTGATGCTGCGCTACCGCGAGACAACCGCAGAAGGCAGCCCCCCCGTATCTCTTCTCTCACCAATAGGAGCCAAGAACACGTTCTACATCGAGCATGGTTGGGCGAGTCCGACAAAGGGCACAGTCGTGGGCGGCGACACGGTTTGGACAGCTGAAACATCTGGCCCGCTGACTCCATCCTCCTCTGTCACACTGCGTCACGACAATGGCGAGGGCCTCGTCTTCCGGCGCACAATCAGTGTCGACGACAACTACATGTTCACCGTGAAACAGGAAGTTGAGAACACAGGCGCGCAAGCAGAGGCACTTTTCCCGTTCGCGTTTTCATCCCGCCACGGAAAACCTGTAACCGAAAACATCTGGATTCTGCACGAAGGTCTGATCGGTGTTTTCGAGAAGGAAGGCCTGACGGAAGTCACATACGACGACGCTGTTGAAGCCGGCCGTACCGCCTACGAAGGCAAGACAGGCTGGGTTTCCATCACTGATAAATACTGGGCGACAGCGCTCATTCCCGACCAGACAAAAACCTTCAAGGCTGAAATGGTCGGGCAGCGCACGGGCGAAACGGATTACTATCAGGCCAACTACGCGCTTGGTGCGCTCAACATTGCGCCAGGAGCGAAGCAGGTTGTGGAAGGGCGTGTCTTCGCAGGCGCAAAACGGGCAAATCTGATCCGCAAATACGAAGAAGACTTGAAACTGAACCAGTTCAATTTCCTGGTTTCATGGGGTTATTTCTACTTCATCACAAAACCGCTCTCGACATTGCTGAACTGGTTCTACGGCTTTGCTGGCAACTATGGCATTGCCATTCTGTTGACCACCATTCTGATCAAGCTCGCCTTCTTCCCGCTTGCAAACAAGTCTTACGTCTCAATGAGCCGGATGAAAAAGCTTCAACCTGAAATGGAGCGCATCAAGGAACGTTTCGGCGATGATCGCTCGCGCCAGCAAAAGGCGATGATGGAACTCTATCAGAAAGAGAAGATCAACCCGATGTCCGGGTGTCTTCCAATCCTGCTCCAAATCCCCGTGTTCTTCGCGCTTTACAAAGTGCTCTACATTTCCATCGAAATGCGTCACGCGCCCTTCTTCGGATGGATCACGGATCTGTCTGCGCCGGACCCGACATCGATTTTCAATCTCTTCGGACTGTTGCCTTTTGGAGTGCCCGGCTTCCTGCTTATCGGCGTGTGGCCACTCCTGATGGGCATTTCCATGTGGGTGCAGATGAAGCTCAATCCGGCGCCCACCGATCCAATGCAACAGAAGATCTTTACGTGGATGCCAGTGTTTTTCACGTTCCTTTTGGCCACGTTCCCGGCAGGGCTTGTCATCTACTGGACATGGAATAACATTCTATCTGTCGCCCAGCAGTGGTTCATCATGTCTCGTCAGGGTGTGAAGATCGAACTGTTCGACAACATCAAGGGCTCGCTTGCCTGGTTGAACCGCAACAAGGCCGGAGATAACACCTGACCATCGTGGAACGAGACGTAGCGGCAAACAGAATATGACAGATCGCGCTTTGCCCGCCGACACCGAAACCTTCGATGCGGCAACGCTTGAAGAGGGCCGTCTGCTGTTTGCACGCGAATGCACGTTCCTTAAAGGTGTGGTGGCCATCGAACACCTGCCCGCACCGGATCACATCGAGGTCGCGTTTGCCGGCCGCTCCAATGTCGGAAAGTCCAGCCTCCTGAATGCACTTACGGGGCGCAAGAACCTCGCCCGCACATCCAACACACCGGGACGCACCCAGGAGATCAATTTTTTCTCCATAGGCGACGAACTCTACCTTGTTGACATGCCAGGATACGGTTATGCCCGCACATCTAAAACCAAGGTTGAGGCCTGGACAAAGCTGATCAAGGATTACTTACGCGGACGCGTTGCCCTGCGCCGTGTGTTTGTGCTGATCGATGCGCGGCATGGCATCAAGGCCAATGATAAAGAAATCATGGAATTGCTCGACACATCAGCGGTGTCGTATCAGGTCGTCCTGACCAAGGCCGACAAGGTTCGCGGTGGCGGACTCGACGCGTTGCTCTCCAAAACAGAACAACAACTCAAGAAACATCCCGCAGCTTATCCGAAACCACTTCTGACATCGTCGGAAAAAGGCAGTGGCATCGCAGAGCTCAAGGCAACAATCATAGAGCTTACGAAAGCCTGATCCGGATCAATGCCCTTCAGGAGCCGGAAAAGGTACTTTTGAAAGCTCTTCAATCGTCTTTTCTGCCTTCTCGCGCAAAAGAGGATTGAGGCCGGCAATCAATCGCAAGCACATGATCGCTTCATCGCGTTTGGCAGCACTTTCAGCAAGGACGTGTGCAGCGTTCTTACCGTCGAAGTCATCTTCGATCGCAGACAACACAGACTTCACATTCCCTACAGGAGCTTGTTCGTCACTTTTTTCGATCGACCGATTACCGCTCATCAAACCAAATCCATCATGACCCACACCCGGTAATGACAGTTTCAATCAGCAATCTTAAAAAGGGATTAACGTAGCGATCCAACCTGGCACGTAGCGCGGTGCGCGAACAGGGCCGTAACGGCTCTGTCAGCCGAACAGAAAACCCTCGATCATGCGATATGCAGGTCGCGCGACAAGTCCGATGACACAGCCAGCCAGGAAGAGCCCGAAAACAAAGACAAGTCGCTTCAGTGCGGCACCAAAGCCACGTTTGATCCGCACACTGGCTGATTGTTCCGGCATCGCTGTCTCAAGCACCGTACCGTCACTTGCGACGGTGCGCGCTGATGCCAGGAGCTGTAGCCGTGCCTCGCCACGCTTCTGCCCCGTAAGCTGCCAGCGCCAACTGGTTGCCTCATCTCCAACAACAGTGTCGTTGACATCGATCCACTGAACTTCGGGCGACCGTGCTTCAACCGACAACAATGCACTTGGCGATCGCAAGCGAAGTGAAAGGGAACGCGAGACCAGCTTTGCGCTACCTTGTGCAACGTCCCGCCCTTCAAATTGCCCTGTCAGAAGATCGATATCACTGTTCAAGACCCGAATTTCAACAATTTCCGGAACACCGACACACATCTTCGCAGGAAGTATATCGCCAAGAATATTCACGTCGATCTGTGCGAAACCTTCAACCGGTGCCGGTGTGCGCCCGTCCACAGAGGCCTCGTATTCATCCTCATCGGGTTTATGCACAGGGGCGGGTTCATTTTGTCCTGACACAGAAGGGGGCGGTGCAGGATTAGGCATCGAAGCAGCAGGACGTACAGGCGGTGCAATCGCAGGGGCAACACGCGCGCCGCTCGCCATGGAGGATGTGGCCGTGGACGTAGGCAAGCCATTGAGCGCTGCCGACGGTGCGCTCATAACAGCCGGTGACAATACGGCTTTCGGAGCTGTTACGGTTGGTCTGGGGAGTTTCACTTTTGGTCGCGTCCGCTGCAGCTGTGGCATCGCTTCCGGCACATATGAAGAAGATTGAGACGACGCAACAGAGGACGCATGATGCGGCATACGCGCCGCGCCACTATGCTGTTGCTCAGCATGTCGCCCTTGTGTCGTTGCCTGCATGGGCCCATCAACAGGCGTGGGGTCGGCGGGAGCGGCCAACATCCGATGGATCTCGCTTAGATCCTGCGTCCGGTTTCCCGAATGGTCTGGAGCATTGCTCGACGTTTCAGCAACGGTTTGCGGTTCAACCGACTGCGTCGGTTCATCATCATCCACTTTCAGCCCATGCTGGTTCAGCATCGCCGCCGCGTTGCTCGTCCCTTCGCCGATGATCGCCGCAACCAGCAGTGCCCCGTCAATTTCATTTCGCCCGGATGTTTCGGCAGCAGCTGAAGCAACATCAAAAATACGTTTCAGCGCAACATCAGGTTCAGGGAGGGCACTTTGTTCAGGTGGCCAACGATAATCAACCGCAGCAACATAACGGGCCACATAGTCGCGGAACCGCAGGACATCCACACCATTGGCTTCCAGAACGCGTGCGGCATCCGTATCATCCGTCAAGCCGAGCACGACATGTTCAAGCATCAGTTCACGATGATGTTGTTCGGTAGCAATCTGGTCGGCGCGTTGAAGCGTGTCATTCAGACGTTGACTGGGAAGAACCCAACCCAAATCCCTGATTTCGCTACGCACCATGACACCAATACCCCTACGGTCACACAGGCGCACCGGCATCCCGGACGTCCATACCGCATCACATTCCCCACGAGTCCTATCCACCAAAATTGGGGCGATCGCAAGAACGCAGTGGTTAACGTGGACGTCCTATTCAGGCACCGTAACTTGACAATACGGCACGAGGCACGGATTGACACGAACCTGCGTTACGATACCCGAGATTCAAGGACGCGCCTGCCATGAGCCAACCGCTCGACACCTCCACCATCGACGCCCAGACCCAGGCCAGTATTCTATCGGAAGCGCTACCGCACATGCAGCGCTACGACAGGCAGACAGTTGTTGTGAAATATGGCGGCCATGCCATGGGCGACACTACACTGGCACGGGGCTTTGCCCGCGACATCGTTATGTTGAAGCAGTCGGGCGTAAACCCGGTCGTCGTCCACGGCGGCGGCCCACAGATCGGCGGCATGCTGGAGCGCCTGCAGATTGAAAGCGAGTTCAAGGCAGGCTTGCGCGTGACGGATGACGCAACCATCAGCGTCGTCGAGATGGTTCTGGCGGGTTCAATCAACAAGTCGATCGTCGCCGCCATCAATGCTGAAGGGGGCAAGGCCGTCGGTATTTCCGGCAAGGACGCCAATCTGATGCGCGTCAGGAAGCTCGAGAAGCAAGTCGCAGATCCAGACTCAAATCTCATGCAGGCCGTCGATCTTGGTTACGTTGGAGAACCGGACGAGATCGACCCGCATGTTGTCAACATTCTGACCCAGTCCGATCTGATCCCTGTTATTGCCCCCACGGCATCCGGTCCGGACGGCCAGACCTATAACGTCAACGCCGACACATTTGCTGGCGCACTGGCAGGGGCCATGAAAGCAAAACGGCTTTTGCTTTTGACCGATGTCCCGGGCGTTCTCGACAAGTCAGGGGAACTGATAAAATTCCTTACTGTCAAGGAAGCTTATGCCCTCATGAAGGACGAAACGATCACGGGTGGCATGATCCCGAAGGTTGAAAGCTGTCTCGCTGTCATCGAAGACGGCGTGGAAGCTGTGGTGATCCTGAATGGAAAAGTGCCACACGCAGTTCTCCTCGAATTACTCACCGAACACGGTGCAGGAACAATGTTGCGCGCGGAGCAGGCATGACCACTTTTGACAACAAAAACACCTGGGTCTTCGATTTGGACAACACGCTATATCCGGCCGAGTGCGATCTGTTTTCGCAGGTCTCCGACAAGATGAACATTTTCATCCAAGACTACCTGAAGATCGATTTGAATGCCGCAAAAACCATACGTCGCGACTACTACCTGAAATACGGCACAACACTCGCGGGTTTGATGGAAGTGAATGGCCTGCAACCAGACGCGTTTCTGGATTTCGTCCACGACATTGATCATTCCGTTCTGACCGAAAACAAGCCACTGCGAGCAGCGATAGATCGCCTGCCAGGACGTAAACTGATCTACACGAACGGGTCGACGGGGCACGCCGAAGGCGTTGCCGGAAAGATCGGAATCCTCGACCTCTTCGACGGAATTTTCGACATCAAGGCGTCGAATTATATTCCCAAACCACGGACTGAAGCATTTAACATGTTTCTATTGCACCATGACGTCGAACCAAAATCAGCCGCGATGTTCGAGGATTTGCCGCACAATCTCGAACCCGCCCATGCTCTTGGCATGACGACAGTGCTGGTGCACTCCACCTATGACGACCATCCATCACAGAACGATGTAAAGGACGGCAAACCCCTGCCGTCCTACATTCATCATCGCACCAAAGACCTGACGCAGTTCCTGTCAGAACTGACCTGAAATCAACCGAATGCTAAAGATTCGGCGTCAGTCGTGTAACCTTCCAGTCCATATCTTGGAAACTCATCCGCGCCGTCACGTCCGGATCGATGGCATCGCGATCTCTGGCAACACCGAGTTCCATGGCCAATGGCCCGGCGAAACCAAAGTGTTTCACGTTGGAAAAATCAAACGAGCGGTCCCCGTTGTCAGACGCCGCAATGGTTTTACGTTTGGGGAACAAGGCATCAGCAGATAACCCTCCGTTTGCACCAACCTGCTTCATGACCTGGCCGAGTATGTTACGCGCTTTCTTGTTTTTCAGCAGCCCACCAATACCGTTCGACAAATCAAAACCACCACCAGAAGCTGCACTCGCATCATCGTCCTGTGACCCGCCAAGACTTTCCAGATCAAGAAGTTCCATCAAACCGCCCGCTTGGTCGACCTGGCGCAAAACAGCTTGCTGAATTGCCCCCGTGAAATCGCCACCACGCTTGTAGATCTCACCCAATCGCTCCGGCGAAACCACATCGTCCAGTGCCCCGTCCACAATGCCGTGAATTCGTTCCATTTTGATCTGGTCGCGCGTGACGCCAAGCGTCACCCCAAAATCATCGATCAACTCACCAATGCGACTGTCGAGCTTCACCATCACCGGGCCACGTATCGAGGAACGAACTTGCGGAAAGTCAATCTTGCGTTCAAGCACGGCAGAGTCTTCAGCTTCAAGCGCCGCATGGATTGCGTATCCGGTGTACGCAGGCCAGCCGACGTAAAAGCCCAACAGAACCAGAACAATCAGGGCAAACAGCTTCTTCATGACGATCTCCTTGTACGGCGTTGCACCGTGTAACTGTCGCGCCTGCTATCACAAAAAAGTGCCCATGCAACTGTGTGGTTCCCGCATTGACGCCTGAACTTCGATCGCAAACGACGATTTCACATGCAATTTCAGCACGATAGGCTATGGCTACATTTCTTGACACATGTCGAATAATCGAGACGAATTCATCCATGGCCGCGTGTCCCGGAATTTACAAACTGTCGCTGATGCGAGATGGCGCATTGGCCCGCATTCGTGTGCCCGGCGGAGTGTTGACGTCGGATCAGGCACGCACGGTGGCTGATGTTTCGCACACGCACGGCAGCGGCATCATTGACCTGACAAACCGCGCAAACCTGCAACTCCGTGGCCTGCATGAACACAACGGTTCAAGGGTCGCCAAAAAACTTCTTGAAGCCGGACTGCTCTGCGAAAATCCGGATGTCGACCGCCTGCGCAACATTACGTCCAGCCCGCTGGCCGGACTGGATCCTACAGAGATCATCAACGTGCTCCCACATGCCGAAGCGATTGATCGCGTCATCCAGTCAACCCCTGCAACAAGCACACTGTCTCCGAAATTCTCCATCGTTCTGGATGGAGGTGGCCGCGGTAGCTTGCGAAAAATCGCCCATGACATCGGATTTTTCGCGCGAGCAACACACGAGGGGCCGGTCTTCGAGCTGAGCCTCGCCGACACAACGACGGGACACGCAATCGCACCATCAGATGTGGCTGAGTTCGTCTCCATCACATTGAGCATGATCAATGTTCGTCAGTGCGGACGAATGCGCGACATGTTGCAGAACTGCAATGCGCACACGTTCATTGGCTCGATTTGCCATGCATCGGGCATCGCCGCAGTGACGACCCCACACATCGCAGACCAACGCCCCGCACACATCGAGCTGGGTCACCACATGGGCAACGAGACGAGCACGAACTGGCTGACCGTCGGATTGCCGTTGTCTCGCATCAGTGCCGATCAGTTGGCGCAGTTGGCAAATATGAGCGACACCGCCACTGGAACGCTTCGTCTCACACCATGGCAGTCCATCGTCCTGCCGGCAACCTCAGTGGATCATGCACAGGACGCCGCCACACGCGGCTTTGATATCGAGAACCGAACCGTTCAGGTCATCGCCTGCACCGGCGCATCAGGTTGCGAGCGCACCTGTGCAGAAACCAAGGTCGACGCCGAAACTCTGCTTTCCGGATTTCACGACTTGCCAACGCGTACTGACGGCGCGGCATGGACAATCCACCTCTCCGGTTGTCCACGCGGATGCGCCATGCCCGGCAAGAGCGACATTCTCGCTCTTGCACAACCGGAAAGCGCAAACTACGCACTCCATGCCGGTTCCAGACCATCGACCGCGAACGCCTCCATCCCACATAGAGCAAACACGGCGCCGCAAGATCTGGCATCTGCTATCCGCGACCTGATCGCAACTTCAGCCTGATCTCCAACGCCCTCATTCAAACGGCCCAAAACGTACGACACAATGACAAAACTCGACTACATCAAGGACGGTGCCGAGATTTATCTCCGTTCGTTTGCCACGATCCGGCGCGAATCCGATCTCGCACGCTTCCCGGCAGATGTAGAACCGCTCGCCGTGCGCCTGATCCACACATGCGGCATGACAGACCTGCCAGCAGATCTCGAACTCCATCCCGATGTTGTCCGCGCTGGACGAACGGCATTGCAGAACGGTGCGCCTGTTCTTTGCGACGCAAACATGATCGCAAGCGGCGTTACCCGATCGCGCCTTCCCGCCGACAACGAAGTAATTTGCACCTTGAGCGATCCTCGCGTGCCGGACATGGCCAAGGTGCTCGGCACCACGCGCAGCGCCGCCGCCATTGATCTGTGGAAGGATCGCGTTGAAGGTGCCGTCGTTGCAATCGGCAATGCGCCTACCGCGCTCTTTCACTTTCTCGAACGTCTTGATGAAGGCTGGCCCAAGCCCGCTGCCATTCTCGGGTTTCCGGTTGGCTTCATCGGCGCCGCAGAATCCAAGGAAGAACTCGCCCGTGACAGCCGCGGCGTTCCTTTCGCGACCCTGCGAGGACGACGTGGCGGCAGCGCCATGACCGTCGCCGCAATCAACGCCATAGCCTGTGAGCGAGAATAATGACCGAAACCACACCTGGAAAATTGTATGGCCTCGGCGTTGGCCCCGGCGATCCCGAATTGATCTCCATGAAATCCTACAGACTCTTGCAGGAATCGCAGGTCGTCGCCTACCCGACCGGCCGTGCAGGCGGCGGCAACGCGCTGTCCATTGTCGAACCCCACCTGCGTGAAGATCACATCATGCTCCCCATGATGTACCCGGCGACAGCCGGCAAGGTGGCTGACAGCCCCGAATACCCCCAGCTCATGACTGATTTCTACGATGACACTGCGAACGAAATTGCCGCGCATCTTGATACCGGTCGCAACGTCGCGCTTATCTGTCAGGGCGACCCGTTCTTTTATGGCTCCTACATGTACTGGCACGCACGCCTTGCCGAAAAATACGACACAACCGTCGTGCCCGGAATTTCCTCCGTCATGACCGGACCTGTTGTGCTGGGCAAACCACTGTGTCACCGCACGGACACCGTCACTGTCATCCCCGCCACACTTTCGGAAGAAGAGATCGAAGCGCGCCTCAAGGTTGCAGACTCCGCCGTCCTTATGAAGCTTGGCCGCACATTGCCAAAAGTGCGCCGCGTGCTGAAGCGTATTGGCCGCCTGGATGAAGCATGGCTCGTCGAACGCGCCACAATGGAGGGCGAGCGTGTCATCCCCATGACCGACGACTCCGTGGAAAAAGCGGGATACTTCTCGATCTGCGTTCTTCCCTGCAAGACGCCCGTCTGAGCTTCGCGATGACTCCCGAACCCACGGATCGCATTGCACTCGTCCTGCTCAACCAGCGCGGAATGGAAATTGCACGCAAAATCCAGACTGCATTGCCAGTGGCTCAAATTTACGGTTTGGCGAGCCGTGTTGATGGAGCCGATACGGTTTTCGACAATACGACCGAGACACTTTGCAACCTCTACCGTTCCGGCACATCGATCATCGGGTTTTGCGCCACGGGCATCCTGATCCGCGCCCTTGCACCAGAACTCTCCAACAAGCGCGCTGAACCACCCGTAGTTGCAATGTCAGACGATGGAAGCGCTATCGTTCCATTGCTTGGCGGTTTGACGGGGGCCAACGAACTCGCGCAAACACTCGCCGGGATTACGGGTGGCACCGCCACCGTTACGGCCAGTGGCGCGCGGCAGTTCGGCCTCCAACTGGAAGCCCCACCCGCAGGCTACACGCTCGCAAATCCGGAAGATGCCAAAACCATCACGTCCGATCTGCTCGCAGGTAAAACGGCAAGGCTGATCGGCAAGGCCAGCTTCCTCACCGACAGCACGTTACCATTCAGCCCAGATGGCGACATTCCGATCCACGTCACGGTGTATAGCGATCAGCACAGCGGATTGGTTTATCATCCTCATTCGATTGTTGCGGTTCCAAAAAACGAGCAAAACGGGTCCGACGACAGTATCCACGCGGCATGTCTTGCGTTGAACATTGCCCCCGCATCCGTGGCCACGATCCTGTTTCCCGAAGGTCTGGACCCAACCTTCCAGACCGTCCGCGCGATCCGCTATGGAGATGTACCGGACAACTGGAAACTGCACGGCAATCACAACGATCTCGCATTTTATGAAGCCCCGACACCGGAAGCGCTCCAGACCACCGGTCGCGCGCACGGACATCTCGCCGTCGTCGGCGTCGGTCCGGGAGATCGGGGATACCTGACCGCCGACGCCCGCGACGCCCTTGATCACGCCGATGATCTGGTCGGCTATGATACATATCTCTCCCTCGTTCCCAACACCAACCCTGACCAGATCCGCCACGCCTCCGGAAACCGCGTCGAGATCGAACGCGCCGAACAAGCTCTTGATCTCGCAGTACAAGGCCGTCGCGTGGCCCTCGTGACATCCGGTGATCCCGGCATTTTCGCTATGGCGTCCGCTGTCATGGAAGCGCTGGAAGCCAAGCCCGGACACTGGACAGGTCTGGATGTCACCGTCATCCCCGGCATCTCCGCCATGCAAACCGCCGCCGCAAAGATTGGCGCACCCATCGGCCATGATTTCTGCACGATCTCGCTTTCCGACATTCGCAAGCCCTGGGAGATCGTCGCCAAACGCCTGCAAGCCGCAGCTGAAGCGGACTTCGTAATCGCGCTGTACAATCCCGCATCAAAGACCCGTCGCGAGCAAATCCATCAGACAAAACAGGTGCTGCTGGACATCCACGCACCTGAAGTGCCGGTCATTCTGGGACGCAATCTGGGGCGATCTGGCGAGTCGATCGAAGTCACAACCCTCGGCACTTTTGATCCTGACACCATCGACATGCGCACAGTGCTCGTCATCGGATCCTCACGCACACGGGTTTTCGAGGGTCCGGGTGGCAAACAACTGGTCTATACTCCACGAACCTACGAAACCGACTGAACGAGCTGACATGACCGACGGCGCACACGAGAAACCCGAAAACCGCGCCGACCTGCGCCGCGGCTGGACCACGGGTGCCTGCGCAACGGCGGCGACCAAGGCTGCATGGACGGCGCTGCTGACCGGTGCGTTTCCTGACCCGGTGCAAATTACTCTCCCCAAAGGGCAAACCCCCGAGTTCGCCCTCGCCATTCATGAGTTGAACGAAGACACGGCGCGTGCCGGAGTGGTGAAGGACGCTGGCGACGATCCCGACGTCACCCACGGCGCACTGATCATTTCGCAGGTTGAACGGGGCGCACCGGGCAGCGGCATCGTTTTCAGGGCGGGCGAAGGCGTCGGCATGGTGACCAAACCCGGCCTGCCCATTCCGCCCGGCGAACCGGCGATCAATCCCGTACCGCGCGTACTGATGACCAACGTGATCGCTGAGGTCGCAGTCGAGCATAACGCACACGCTGACGCGATCATCACGATCCACGTGCCCGGCGGAGATAAGATCGCAAAACAAACCTGGAATCCACGCCTCGGCATTGTTGGCGGTATTTCCATTCTCGGCACCACCGGCATTGTTATTCCGTATTCCTGCGCCGCCTGGATTCACTCCATCCATCGCGGCATTGACGTGGCCCGCGCGCTGGACACGCCCCACATCGCCGCCTGCGTTGGCTCTACATCGGAACGCATGGTGCAAGCGCTCTACGATCTGCCGGAGACCGCCTACATCGACATGGGGGATTTCGTCGGCGGCATGCTGAAATATCTCCGCCGCCATCCGGTGCGGAAAATTTCAATTGCAGGTGGATTTGCGAAGTTCACAAAACTCGCAAACGGAGACATGGATCTCCACTCCAGCCGCAGTCAGGTGGATATGGCGTTCCTTGCAGGCATTCTGGAAGACCTCGGCGCATCCGACGATCTTCTGGCCTACACCCGCAACGCCAATACCGCACTCGACGTTCTCGTTCGCGCATCAGCCGACAACCTTCCTCTCGCCGAAGCCATCGCTGCAAAGGCCCACGAACAGGTGATGGAACAATTGCGCGATGCGGACACAAACGTTGAAATTTTAATTTCTGATCGTCAGGGAAATTTGATTGGGCGATCGATGGCATAGGTGCCAAGTACGAGGTTCAAAGCAAACATGACGATACTATCGCGTACAGGATTGCTTTCCTCCACCACGACATCACGTCGTTGATGTCGGCTATCAGGGCATTTCCAGAAAAAGTTCTGCTGCGGTGCAAACAGCCAAGATTAACCCATGGCGGAAGTCGAAAGACTCTCGAACGCCAAGATCGCTGACCTCCACGCCAATATAAAATCGGAAGTCGGCGAGACGATTGTCGGTGTCGCAAATTGAATGGTCAGAACATTTTGGCGCACTTAAGAACTGGTCATTCTTCCGCCCTGATGATTGATTGGCGAACATGTGCCTTGTCGGAGTCATACATGCGTCATCCTCATTACTTGACGATCTGCTTTGCCGTTTTTCTGTCAGCCGGTGCCTGGGGATTGTACTGGCTGCCGCAACGCGCGTTGCTCGAAGCTGGGATGACGGGTGGTTGGGGAACCGTCGCGCAGTACGTCATTTCGCTTGCCGTTCTCCTGCCGATCGCGGCGTGGCGGATTTGGAATGGCAAGGAAATTGGATTGCGCCATTGGGCCTGTGGCTTGCTTCTGGGTAGCGGGGCGATCTTCTACGCGAACTCTGTCCTTGTCACGGACGTTATCCGAGCGCTGGTGTTCTTCTATCTGACCCCATTCTGGGCTTCGCTTATTGAGGTCGTTTATCTGAAAAGACGTTTGGGTTGGTCGCGGCTCGTCACAGTCGGCCTTGCGCTTGCAGGCGTTTGGATTGCGGTTGGAACAGAGGCTGGCGTTCCAATCCCGATCTATCTCGGCGACTGGTTTGGATTGCTGGCCGGGTTTTTAATCGCGGCGGGTGCCGCGCGGACAGAGGTCGAGCAACCCGAGGGCGTTTTCCCACTACTCTTTCCTGTGATTATCTTCGGATTGTTCGCAACGATCTATCAGTACCCCATGCTAGCCGGTTCTATCGGAAGCATTCCGACCTGGGACAATACCCTTGCCAGCCTACCGCTCTTGCTCGCCATTTCATTATTCTTCGTCCTGCCGACAACAGCGTTGATATTCTGGTCCCCATCAAAAATCGGGACTGGCGTATTCGGCATTTTGATCCTGTCTGAACTTGTTGTTGGCGTCATCAGCGCCGCGTTGCTGACGGAAGAAACTTTCGGTTGGCCACAGACCGTTGGAACATCGTTGATCGTCATTGCGGGCATCATTGAAGTTGCGCTCAACAAAACATCACCACCAGGCTCACCCGCTTCGGGTTGACCCCAAACGTCCATACATGGTCCATTTCCCCTGTCACGACACCATGTCGGCTATCTGGTGAACACCGGAAGACCCCGCGCTGCGGCGCATTGCGCCACCTTTGTTGAGGGTTTCAGACCCCACTTTACTTCCTCACAGGCTTCAGGTGCCTGTCATAACCAGCATCATAAAGCCGACTTTTCGTCTTCACCTCCGCGTCCAGCACCCGCCCCACAAATACAATCGCTGTCCGCACAATCCCCGCGTCACTCACCTGCTTCCCGATCGTCTCGAGCGTGCCGCGCAACACCTCTTCATCCGGCCAACTGGCACGTGCCACGACGGCCACCGGACAATCAGCGCCATAATGCGGGATCAGTTCCTCTGCGATCTCC
>CALHAX010000010.1 GCA_937931785.1 uncultured Hyphomicrobiaceae bacterium
GTTCGACCAGAGGTCGCCTTCGGTGCAGACCTGATCGCAGGGTTCCCCACCGAGACCGAGGCCATGTTCGAGAACACGCTCGATCTGGTCGAAGCCTGCAACCTGACATGGTTGCACGTCTTCCCGTTCTCGCCACGCCAAGGCACACCTGCGGCGCGCATGCCGCAGCTTGCACGCTCTATCGTGAAAGAACGTGCCGCCCGACTTCGCGCGACAGGAGCTACACGACTTGAAAAATTCCTGGCGCCGCAAGTCGGTACGTCAACAACAGTGCTGGTTGAAAAAGCCGGCGTTGCGCGCACCTCGCAATTCACAGAAGTACGCCTGGACACGAAGCATACAACACCCAACACACTGCTGGATGTCCACATCACAGATCACGATGGCACCCGACTTCTTGCCACCCCGGTCAAAGAGGTCGTGATGAACGATCGCATGGAGACGATTGCGTGAGCCAGTCTGATGATCAGCAACCGACCACCAGGAAGGCCGGTCTTTTCTCCCGCATGTTTGGTGGGGACAAGAAAGAAGCGCAACCATCCGACACGGATGCGCCAGACGCCACAGAACAAGAATCCAACCAACCCGTTCTGACCGAAACCACATCATCTGATATAATTTCAGAAATACCCGCCACACCGGACCATCCAGATACACCTGAAGAGAAGGAAGTGTCTGGCGGTTGGTTCTCGCGTCTCAAATCCGGACTTAGCAAGACGTCCTCGCGGCTCTCTGACGGCGTTACGGGCATCTTCACGAAACGCAAGCTCGATGACGACACGTTGCAGGATCTGGAGGATCTTCTCGTGCAGGCCGACCTTGGTGTTGCAATGGCAACACGCATCACCGACAAACTGGCTGCAGAAAAATACGACAAGACAATAAGCCCTGAAGAAGTCAGCACCATTCTTGCCGATGAGATCGAAGCCGTTCTGCAACCCGTCTCACACCCGCTTACGCTCTCAGGCTCCAACACCCCGGAAGTGATTCTCATGATCGGGGTCAACGGTACAGGCAAGACCACGACAATCGGTAAACTCGCCAGTCGGTTCCGCGCAGACGGCAAGTCCGTCATGCTGGCTGCAGGCGACACTTTTCGTGCAGCAGCAGTCGAACAGCTGAAGGTTTGGGGAACACGCACGGGCACACAGGTGATCACACGCGAAACCGGCGCTGATGCAGCAGGGCTGGCTTTTGACGCTCTTGCACAGGCACAGGAAGCATCCATCGACGTGTTGCTGATCGACACTGCCGGCCGACTCCAGAACAAGGCAGATTTGATGTCGGAACTGGATAAAATTCTCCGCGTCATCAGAAAACAGGATGAAACAGCACCTCATCATGTTCTTCTGGTGCTGGACGCAACGACAGGTCAGAACGCCCTTCAACAAGTTGAAATCTTCGGCAAGACGGCGGGCGTCACCGGTTTGATCATGACAAAACTCGACGGCACGGCGCGCGGTGGGATCCTCGTTGCAATCGCTGAGAAGCATGGCTTGCCAGTTCATGCCATTGGTGTCGGAGAAAGCATTGACGACCTGCAACCTTTTGCAGCGCGCGACTTCGCTGAGGCAATCGTCGGAAGCACGTCGCAACGCACAACAACGAACTGAACCCCAACGGATACGGTAGATATGAAACAACTCCTCGAATTTGGACCTCTGCTGCTTTTCTTTGGAGTTTATTACCTCGCCGACAAGGAAACTGCATTTTTCAGTGCGACGGCAGCACTTGTAGTCGCAAGCGTCATAACACTCGGCATCTCCCGCATCATGTTCGGTAAAATCCCCATGATGCCGCTGGTATCTACAGGGTTGATTGTCGTCTTTGGAGGACTGACTCTCATTCTGCAGGACAAGACATTCGTAAAGATGAAGCCAACTATCGTATATTTCCTTTTCGCTGGAATACTGATCACTGGCCTTCTACTCAAAAAACCACTCATCAAGTACGTGATCGGCCAAGCTATTCAGATGCACGATACTGGCTGGATTGCACTGACATATCGTTGGATCGGCTTTTTTATCTTCATGGCCATTTTGAATGAACTTGTCTGGCGAAATTTCTCCGAGAGCTTATGGGTGAACTTCAAGGTCTTCGGGGCTCTGCCACTCACGCTTATATTCGGCATGTGTCAGATCCCGTTGATGCAACGTCACGGTTTCGCACTCGTCCCGGAAGAAACGGAAACAACAAAAGAAGCGGATAAAAATACGCATACGTAACATCGCCTTCTGACGGCACTCTACTACGCTTTTCAGTTAAACATTGAGCAACCATCGACGGAAAGAATTCGAGAATTCTGCTCGAAATTCACACCGATTGCAGCGAACGGTGTTTACTGCGGAAGGAAAATCAATTATTCCGCATCTATAAAGGTTTCGTGTCACAGAAGCGCTTGATGATACAGGTGCTTACCCCAACGAACTGCGTGTCCGGACCTCCCCCAAAAACGGACCTTGATGGAATGGCGACTCGTTCTACTTCCAGGAAAGCAAGCAAGCCGACACAAGAATCCGCGTTGCACCAGTTGCATCGCGCAAGTCAGTTTGCTTCAGATCTCTTTGCTGGCGAAACCCATGGAATGAACATTACCCCTCGACAGTTTGCCGTGTTGCAGACGATCATGGCTGACGAAGGCTTGAGTCAGACAGATCTTGTCCTTCGTACTGGCATCGATCGCTCAACAATCGCAGATATTGTTCGTCGAATGCAGACCAAAGGTCTGATCAAGCGCAAGCGGACCAAGGCAGACGCCCGCGTGTATGCCGTTTCACTGACTGACAAAAGCCGCAAGGTCATGGTGAAAGCCGTACCATCGGCAGCGCGTGCTGACGAAAAGCTTCTGTCTGCACTCACCAGCACGGAACGTGCCCGGTTGATCCAGTATCTTGGAAAAATCACGAACGAAGCGGAGAGTCAGGCGCACGATTGAGTGCCTACTCGCGCGCAGGTTTCTCCAGCTTTTCGATCACTGGGAGCAGGAGTCGTCGATAGGTTACAGGTGTCAGCTCACCGACATACTTGAACGCGATGCGTCCTGCGCCATCGACAACGAATGTCTCAGGAACGCCAGTCAGTCCCCATTCTACCGAGGCGCGCCCGTTGGCATCATCGCCAACGCGCACGAAAGGATTACCGTACCGTCCAAGGAAACGGCGCGCCGCGACGGCTTTATCCTTGTAGTTGATGCCAAACAACTGCACGCCCGGCCGCTTGGCTAGAGCAACAAGCTGAGGGTGTTCACGCGTGCACGGCACACACCAGGATGCCCAGACATTCACAACCGTGATCTGCCCCGTCGCAAAATCACGGGTTCCAAAACCGGGAACCGGCTGCCCCCCGTCTTTTAGTCCATCAACCGCCTTCAACGAAAAATCCGGAACTGGTTTACCGATCAACGCAGATGGAAGCCGCGAAGGATCACCTGCCTGCAAGGCATAGAAAAACAGTGCCGCAATCCCGGCAAAGACGAGGACCGGTAACGCCGTGAGCCAGATCGGCCTCTTCGGCAATTCGGGCTCAACGCTCATGTGACGGCTCATCTGGTTTCACATTCAGGACGTCAATACGTGTGCGTCGCTGCCGACCCGTAATGACGAGCCATCCAAACAGTCCGGCAACCACCAGAGCGGTGACCCCGTAGGAGGCAAGAATGTATATATCGTGAGATAATTGCTCAGTCATCGCGCTTCCCTATTCAGAAACCTGCAACCGCGCCGTACCGCGTTGCCCGGCACGTGCACGCTGCAAACCGAGGATCCGCCGCCGCATGACCTCGTTCCGCATCGCCATAAGATGTAATGTCAGGAACATCAGGCTGAACCCAAGTCCCATCACAAGCAGAGGCCAGAGCATGGACCAGTGAATACTTGGCCCTCCAGTCCGCACCACGCTGGCTTGCTGATGGATCGATTCCCACCAGTTCACAGAGAACCGGATAATCGGCAACATCAGAACACCGACAATGGACAATACGGCCGTGAGTTTCGCACCAAGTTGCTCGTCTTCCATCGCGCTCCGCAGTGCCATCAGGCCAAGGTAGAGAAAAAAGAGAATGAGCACAGATGTCAGTCGCGGGTCCCAGGCCCAGTATGTTCCCCACATCGGCCGCCCCCAGAGCGAGCCCGTAACCAGCGTGAGAAGTGTGAAAGCCGCACCGATCGGTACCGCAGCCTTCGCCGAAACATCTGCAAGGGGATGCCGCCAGACCAGAAAACCGACGCTGGCGATAAACACCACGCTGTATGCGATCATCGAGACCCACGCAGATGGCACGTGGATGAACATGATCCGAACTGTCTCACCCTGCTGGTAGTCCGGCGGCGCAACAAAGAACGCGGCGTACAACCCGACGACAAGCACGACGGCAGCCAACCCGCCGACCCATGGCAACAAGCGATCCGACCACGCCATGAAACGGGTCGGGTTGGAAAAGCGCTGAACGAACGTTTGGCTGTTTGTCTTGCTCTGTGAAGTATCGGTATTGCTCATCATTTGTTCCTTAGCGGAATTGCAGTCGAAGTGCCGCTGCTGCGGCAATAGGTGCCAAAACCAGTGATGCCAGCGTCACAGCCAGGAGGATCAGATAAGCCGGCCACGGACTGGCTGGCCCCAACACTGCAGCTTCAATCGCCGAAACACCAAAGATCAGCACCGGAATAAAGAACGGCAACATCAGGAGCGCCAGCAACAACCCACCACGCCCGATCGGCAATGTCAGCGCAGCACCAATGGCACCGATAAAACTGATTGCCGGTGCCCCGGTCACCATTGTCGCGAGCAAGACACCGGTTGCTCCCAAAGGAAAGTTCAGCAACAGCCCAAGCAACGGAGCCAGCAGCACAAGCGGCAACCCGAACACGAGAAAGTGCGCCAGCGCCTTCGCTGCAACCACCAGTTCCAGAGGTAAATCACCGAGCAACAAGAGGTCCAGCGTACCATCCTCCAGATCGCGTGCGAACAGGCGGTCGATCGAGAGCAGTGCAGAAAGCAGCAATCCAACCCAAAGCACACCACCAGAAATACGACTGAGCAGGTTCAGGTCTGGACCGAGCCCGAGCGGCAGAATCGCGACAACAACAAGATAGAAGCCCAAAGCAGTACCAAGGGCACCGCCTTCCCGCCAGGAAAGCAGCAGATCGCGTTTGAGAACGGCAATGAAAGCACTCACGCTGTAGCCTCCAGACCAAGTCTCAGCTCACGCACAGGGCCCAGTCCAAGGTCGGCGTGCGTGGCAACAAGCGCGATTCCACCAACCGCCACGTGCTGCAAAAGCAGATCTGCCAGAATTTGACGCGACGCCACATCCAGCCCGAGCGTCGGTTCATCCAGTAACCAGATTGGCCGATGAACGGCAACGAGGCGGGCTAATCCCGCACGGCGCCTTTGCCCTGTGGACAGGAATCCAGCCGGAATATCAGCGAGGTCGACAAGCCCTAGTGTCTCAAGGGCCTCGTTCAACGCCTCCTTACTGGCGGCGCCATCTCCAAGATAATGCTGCCAGAAAACCAGGTTTTCCGAAACGGTCATTGCGGATTTGAGCGCGTCCTGTGGTCCCAGAAAGTGGCAATGGACCCTCCTTGGCCGATCATCATGAGCGCCGGTCTCCAGTGTCACGGTACCGGCATGGGCCCGCAGCAGTCCACCAAGGGCACGCAACAACGTGGTCTTTCCAACCCCGTTGGGCCCAACCAGTGTCGTCACTTCCCCGCCTTTAACGGAAAAGCTGACATCGTCAAACACCAGTCGGTCCCCCCGCAGACATGCAAGCTCGTGCGCCGTCAGTCTCAGATCTGTATAGTGCGACCGTACGGCCTCCATCCGGCAAACCTCGTTGTAACAAAATCACGAAAGAGCGAACGAAGTCCCATAGCATCAGCCGCGCGGGCGCGATATACGGAAGCGAACGTTCACTGAATACCCGCGCAACTTTACGGGGCACACCCCGTCGTTCGGCAGCGCTTGTCCGCTCGGATCGCTCAACAGCGCACTATCTTGGCCCCGAACAGAGGAGACGAGTCATGTCCGCTCGTGAAACCACTTCCCTCGACAGCTTCAATTGCCGTCGCACCCTCGACGTGAACGGCACGTCGTATGAATATTTCAGCCTGCCAGACGCCGAAAAGAATGGCCTCGACGGCATATCGAGACTGCCATATTCGCTTAAGGTTCTGTTGGAAAACCTGCTGCGCAATGAAGATGGCACCAGTGTCACAGCCGAAGACATCAGTGCCATGGTCACCTGGCTGAAGGACAAGACGTCCACACGCGAGATTGCCTACCGCCCGGCCCGCGTCCTGATGCAGGATTTCACCGGCGTCCCGGCAGTCGTCGATCTGGCAGCCATGCGCGATGCCATGGCAGATCTTGGTGGCGAACCGCAGAAAATCAACCCACTTGTACCGGTCGACCTCGTAATCGACCACTCCGTGATGGTTGACTTCTTCGGCACCGGAAACGCGTTCGAGAAAAACGTGGACCGCGAATACGAACGCAACAAGGAACGCTACGAGTTCCTGAAATGGGGTTCCGAAGCCTTTGCGAACTTCCGCGTCGTGCCACCTGGAACGGGTATCTGCCATCAGGTGAACCTGGAATATCTCTCCCAAACTGTATGGACAAAAACCGTCACGCGTGACGGTAAACCTGTCGAACAGGCCTTCCCTGATACCTGCGTCGGTACAGACAGCCACACGACCATGGTCAACGGCCTGTCCGTTCTTGGTTGGGGTGTCGGCGGCATCGAGGCGGAAGCAGCAATGCTTGGCCAACCCGTGTCAATGTTGATCCCGGAAGTCATTGGTTTCCGCATGGAAGGCAAGGTCAAGGAAGGCGTCACTGCCACCGACCTGGTGCTCACTGTCACACAGATGCTTCGCGCCCGCGGCGTGGTCGGCAAGTTCGTGGAATTCTATGGTCCAGGTCTCGATCATCTCTCGCTTGAAGATCAGGCAACGATCTCGAACATGGCACCGGAATACGGCGCGACCTGCGGCTTCTTCCCGATCGACAACGACAGCATGAACTACCTGAAAGCCACTGGCCGCAAAGACGACCGCATTGCACTGGTCGAAGCGTACGCAAAAGCGCAAGGCATGTATCGAAGCGAAAGTAGTGCTGAACCGGTCTTTACCGATACACTCGAACTCGATCTGGCAACCGTAGAACCATGCATTGCCGGGCCCAAACGGCCTCAGGACCGGATCATCCTGAGCAATGCCAAAACCGCATTCGCCGAAGTTCTCGGTACGGAGTTCAACAAGGACGATGATCGAGACCGTCAGGCGAAAGTCGACAACGAGAGCTACAAGATCACGCATGGAGACATCGTAATCGCCGCAATCACTTCCTGCACAAACACGTCGAACCCAAGCGTGCTCATGGCCGCCGGTCTGGTTGCGCGGAATGCACGCGCCAAGGGATTGAGCGTAAAGCCGTGGGTCAAAACATCTCTCGCACCCGGCAGTCAGGTCGTGACCGACTATCTTGAAAAAGCTGGTTTGCAGGACGACCTCGACGCCCTCGGATTCGATCTTGTCGGTTATGGTTGCACAACCTGCATCGGGAACTCCGGACCTCTTCCAGAGCAAATCTCAAAAGCCATCAAGGACACTGATCTCGTGGCGTGTTCCGTACTGTCCGGCAACCGCAACTTCGAAGGCCGCGTGAACCCGGACGTGAAAGCCAATTACCTCGCATCACCACCACTGGTCGTGGCCTACGCACTCGCCGGTTCGCTGAACGTCGACATCACGACGGAATCATTGGGTGATGATAAGGAGGGCAACCCGGTTTACCTGAAAGACATCTGGCCAACATCAGCTGACGTCGCTGACCTCGTTCGCGAAGCCGTAACTCCGGCAATGTTCGCTGAACGTTACGGTGACGTGTTCAAGGGCGACGAGCAATGGCAGGCGATCGGTGGATCCACCGGCCTGACCTACAACTGGAGTTCGTCTTCCACCTATGTCCAGAATCCTCCCTATTTTGAAGGGATGGAAATGGAACCTGCCGCGGTTACCGACATTAAAGATGCCCGCATCATCGGTTTGTTTCAGGACTCAATCACAACGGACCATATTTCTCCCGCTGGTTCGATCCAGCACAGCGGTCCGGCCGGTGCGTATCTCGTTGAGCACCAGGTGCCAGCCCGCGAGTTCAATTCGTATGGCTCACGACGCGGAAATCATCAGGTCATGATGCGTGGCACGTTCGCCAACATCCGCATTAAAAACCAGATGGCTCCCGGCACAGAAGGCGGTGTTACCAAACACCAGCCGTCTGGCGAAGAAATGTCGATCTACGAAGCCGCAATGCAGTACCGGAGCGAAAACGTCCCCCTCGTCGTTATGGCCGGCAAGGAATACGGCACAGGCTCAAGCCGCGACTGGGCGGCAAAGGGCACCCGCCTTCTTGGCATCCGTGCCGTAATCGCTCAGTCGTTCGAGCGCATCCACCGCTCGAACCTGATCGGCATGGGTGTTCTGCCGTTGCAATTTGGAGAGAACCATAGCTGGCAAGAGCTCGGCATCAAATCCGATGAGCAAATTACGATCACCGGTCTGGAAGATCTCACGCCACGCGCTAAATTGCCGGTAAAAATCGCCTTTGCAGACGGGTCCGAGAAGACCATTGATGTTCTCTGCCGTATCGATACGGAAGACGAACTCGCGTACTATCGCAACGGTGGCATTCTGCAATATGTCTTGCGGAACCTGGCCGAAGCTGCCTGAACCAGCGGCAACTGAACTATCATATGTTCCGCCGCTTGTTCTTTGAAACAAGACAGCGGCGGAACACGCATGAACAACCAGTTCACGCGGGCAACAAAAGCGGTACACACCATAACCCCCTTGTGAGTAGCAGTTGATCTTCGTCACAGGCATAATGATACTTGTTAACGTTCTTTCGAGCGTTCAGCGCTTACCGATTTAATTGTTTACGATACGAGGATTCCGTGAAGCTGCTTCCTGCTGCACTGCTGCCCGCGATCATGATCGCTCTCACACCGCTCGCTACATCCTCGGCAGAAGCAGGAGAAATCAAGTCTGTCGTTGAGCTGTATACCAGCCAGGGCTGTTCCTCGTGCCCCCCTGCAGACGCCCTCCTCGAAGATTACGTCAAACGGCCCGACGTTCTCGCCCTCACCATGCCAGTCGACTACTGGGATTACCTGGGTTGGAAAGACACTTACGCAAAGCGGGCCTTCAGCACACGCCAGCGTCTTTATGCACGCAAACGCGGCGACGGGCAGGTCTACACTCCACAGGTCGTCGTCAATGGTATTGCCCATGCCGTTGGCAGTCGACCCAACCAGATCACGAAAGCGATCGCGCACACGAATGGAAAGTTAGCCAATCGCCGGATCAACGCGACCCTGAGCCGTAGAGGCGACGATCTCGTAATCGAGGCAAAGAAAGTCGGCGCTGAGAATAACGCGCCAATCGAGTCTCGTGTCTGGCTCGCGCGAATACAGGACAAAGCTACTGTGAAGGTTGGCCGTGGCGAAAACGGTGGACGTGAATTGACCTATTTCAACATTGTCCGTCAAATGAGCCAGGTCGGAACCTGGACGGGCAAAGATATGATGATCAACCTTCCAGCAAACAACGGGGACGGAAACACGGATACGTTTGCTGTAATTTTTCAGGACGGCTTGGCAGGACCGATCGTTGGCGCCGCCAAGCTTTCCATGAAGTAGATCAGCCGCCTATAGCGCATCCTATTCATTTGAAATCATGACACGACGGTCCAGGTAGCTCCACTGGCATCCCGATACCTTGATTTAAGTTCGGAACACCGCAAACCCGTTAGTCACAAGACACACCAAAGCCCGCAGGCGGACTCTGCGAGTTTTGGTGTGTTTGGTAAAAAAGGCCCGGTCCACATGGAGAGAAGACTCGGGGGGACTGGGGGGCTGAGAATCCGAAGCCTTACAAGTGAACCGGGCCAAGTCAGGACCTCGATGTCTCGATGCCCTGAAACCAAAAACATGCCGTCCATACGCGGCGATATCGTGATTAGTGTTACGAAATATTTCACACCTTGTCCAGCCAAAATGCCATTTACAAATTTGCAACTGCCGAAACAATCACCCATTGGGCTCGTGCATACTTAACGCAACCAGGACCAGGGGACTTTGGCATCCGCTTGTGTTTGGCCGCTCAAAGCGCAATCATGCATTGCAAACCGACTGAATCGTGAACAGGGAGGCTTGATTGAGCGACAGCGAACCCATAAGCCAGCGCCCGACCAAAGCGGGCGCAACAATCACCCAACTGCAGTCTCACACACCACCAACCACGACGATTGTGGCGTCCTCTGGAGGGCAAAACAAGCCAAGCCCTCTGCCAATCGCGTTCAACCGCCACGAAATCAACCGCATCATGAACGTCTACGGCCGCAAGGTCGCTCAGGGTGAATGGCGCGATTATGCGATTGATATGCTGAAGGATCGGGCGGTGTTCTCGATATTCCGACACGCCAGCGAGTTTCCACTCTACAGGATAGAAAAGAACCCCAAAATGGCACGGCGTCAGGGGGCCTATAGCGTGATCACACCGACAGGTTACATCCTCAAACGCGGCCACGACCTTGCACAGGTGCTCCGGGCCATCGACAAGCAATTACAGCTCGTAAAGATGTGATGTCAGGGTGCGAATTCTGGGGGTTTGCGATGCACGCGCTATAGACCAGCCACGCGTTCGTGCATAAGTGTCGAAAAGCCCTGAGGGCTAACCCGACGCAATGGACCGGAACACATCATGAGCCAGCAAACCGCCTCGGTGTACAAGCGCGGCAACAATGTCATTGTCTGCGCCAACGCAGCTGTGACAGACGGCTACATTATCGACCACGAACCTTTCGTGATGATGCA
>CALHAX010000011.1 GCA_937931785.1 uncultured Hyphomicrobiaceae bacterium
CGTTCGGCTTCCTCGGCCTCTGCTTTAAGACGTGCCTCTTCGGCGGTCTTGCGCGCGGCTTCCTCGGCCTCAGCCTTGAGGCGTGCCTCTTCAGCGGCCTTGCGCGCGGCTTCCTCGGCCTCAGCCTTGAGGCGTGCCTCTTCAGCGGCCTTGCGCGCAGCGGCCTCAGCCTCGGTCTCAACCTGTTGCGCCGCGGCTTCTGCAGCCAGACGTGCCGCTTCCTCGTCAGCTGCCTGCTGCGCCGCAAGAGCGGCCGCTGCGGCAATGGCAGCTTTGCGGGCCTTGTCCTGCGTCTCCTTCAGCCGTGCGGCTTCTGCTTTGGACACCTGGTCGGCTTGCTGAGCACGAAGCACCTCCGCGCGGCGCTGTTGATCGTCAATACAATCAGCGAGAATACGCCAGCTTGGTTCCAGTGGCGGCGTGAACTTGAGCAGGCAGCTCTCGCGCCACTCCGGTGGAATAACGGTCCATGATGAGATGATCCGTTGCCGAGCGACTTCCTCGTAAAGTTTGCAGTGCCCAATGGCGCTGTCATCGCGACAGATGTTCTTGATTCGCCATTCCGGAAGTTTGTCCGCGTTTTCCTGCGCGTTGGCGTTTCTGGGGCCCTGTGCTGAGCCAGCAGCAAGAACTGTCAGTGCAGCGAGGAAAAGAAAACCACGGCGCGCAACGCCAAACAAACTAAACACGACATCTATCTCCCAAAACCTGGATTTTTCAGGGAAACTGGCACAGAACGTAGGCTGAGCCAACAGGCGAAGGGTTAACGCCCGAGGGCTATTGCATGCCGTTTTGCCCTGCATCGGTCAGTTGGATTGGTAAATGATGGCACGGATCGGGGTCGGTCCCGCGTCTCCAGTTGCAGCGTTCAAGGCCTCAGGACAATTCGAGAGCACGGCCAGAATGTCCATCTCGGCACGTAAATCGACAAAATCTCCCGGTTTGGAATGGCTCGCTACGATTTGCGCAGCACCGTTCGCAGCCACGGGGACAGACATGAAAAAATTTGCATTAGCCACAACGTGCTCTGGCCCGAGATCGTGTGTCGCCAGCTCGCGTTCAAAATTGCGCTGGCAGCATTCGGGATTTGTTTTGCCGTAGCGGATTTCATCCACTGCAAACGAGCAGCACCCGAAAATCGTGTCGTGGCGCCCACACGTGTCCGCAACAATCGTCATCATTGGGCGTGCCAGTTGTGAGCGGAGTATCGAGCCCTTGTCCAGGAAGATGTTGCCGGGAATCTTGATTGTGTTCGGCATGTGATAGCGCTCGGTGCGGTCGTCATTGTTGAAGCACAGGAAATCAATCGCCTGTTGCCCCTCAAGATCGACCAATCGCAAGACTTGCCCGGCCTTCACCACACCGCTCCAAGGCGCGCACGCCGGGACCACGATGTCTGTCAGGACTTTACCCGGTACCGTTTCGAAGTCGGTCGTGCTCATGCTCGATCTCCCGCCACACAATTTTATTTCGGCAGGTGCGACGGATTTCGCCGCATCAACCCGTTACCCCAGTATCTCACAACGAGCATCGCATAACACGATCCTCGCGTTCAGAAAGGTTCTGACATGAAACGAATAGCAATTTTGACGTTGACCGCTGGTGCGATCGCCGTCGCCGGAATTGGCATTGGCGTCCATAAAGCTGAGTCCGCCGGCCATGGTGGCGACAGTTATCGCGGCAGTCACTCCGGTGGTGGCTGGGGCAAGCACGGTGGCGGTAAAAAACGGTGGGGGCGTGGGCATCACCGTGGCCATGGCATGCGTCACATGATGAAACGCTTTGACACCGACAAGGATGGCAAACTGACTCAGGACGAAATCAACTCCGCCCGGACGGCGCTCGTGACGAAGCATGACGCAGACGGTAACGGTCAGCTCACACTCGCCGAGTTCCAGAATCTTTGGTTGGAAGTGCGCCGCAAGCGTATGGTGCGTTCGTTCCAGCGTATTGATGAAGATGGCGACGCAATAATTTCTGTCGAAGAGTTCCTTGAGCCATATGCCCGCATCGTTGAACGCATGGACCGCAACGAGGACGGTGTTCTCGACAAGGCGGATCGCAAACGCGGTCGTGGATGGCGTCACAAGCGTCGTCACGGGGGCGAACGCAACAAGCCTGAAGGCGAACAGACCGAACAGTAAGTCTGGGAGAGATCAAAAAAATCTCTCGCAACACAGCAAGCCCCCCGCGGTGCAGTTGCATCGCGGGGGGCTTCGCTTCGGGGGGAAACGGGTTTGGCTTACCAACCGTAGTAGGTCTTGCATCCAGCTTGAGCGATGCTCGATGTCATGAGCGTTGCGGCTGCGACGAATGCAAATGCTGTGATTTTCTGGAACATTTTTTATCTCCTGGGATTTCAGTTTGTTGAACTCCCGGGTGCGTCCTGCCTTCCCGGTTGCCAAGGCAATGGATCGGCCAGACGAAAATGTGTGCTACGTCACAGATATATTGTTCGAGAAGTTTCCCAAGCCATTGAATGAAAAGAGAAAATCGATAAAAGCTTCTTTCATATGCCATATGGTAGACGGGTGTTCGTGTGCATAGAGATTACAAATCGGGCGTTTGCGTAAAGTCCGCACAAGTTTACGTACCTCGGATCCTTGCCACTCAGATTCCCCTTGACCTGGAGTCGCTCCAGTTCGGTATCTGAGCCTCAGTCAAATGGTGGGAGGAGAGGGAGGAGAGCATGCGTATTGCAGAAGCAGCATCGCAATGCGGCCTGAGCATCGATACCATCCGGTATTACGAAAAGTCGAACATGCTTCCGCCCATCGCCCGCGGTTCGGATGGTCAACGGCGTTTCTCGAGCGAGAATATCGGCTGGTTGATCTTGCTGGCCTCACTTCGCGACACCGGCATGCCGACCGCAACTATGCGTAAGTTTGCGGCGCTCTATTGCAAAGGCGACAGCACAATGCCCGAGCGTCGCAAACTACTCGTCGCCCATGCGGCGTCCCTGCAAGAACGGCGCACCCAAATCACACGTTGCGAGGAACTTCTGGCTTACAAGATCTCGGTCTACGACGGCACGACAAACAAAGGAGGGAAACAATGAAGATCATTTTGGTCGGTGCCGGAGGCGATGTCGGACGCGCAGCCCATGCAGAACTCGCGTCGCGTCACGACATCATCACTGTTGGCCGCACCTCTGGTGACATTCAGGTGGATATAGAAAACAGGGCCTCCATTGAAGCGATGTATCGAAAAACCGGACACGTAGATGCTGTGGTATCTGCAGCCGGCACTGTTCATTTCGGTCCGCTCACTGATTTTACGGAAGAGCAGTTCATGCTCGGGTTGCGCAACAAGGTCATGGGACAGGTCAACCTTGTGCTTGCCGGTCTGGATCATGTCACCGACGGTGGGTCTTTCACTCTCACCAGCGGCGTCCTCGATCGCGATCCCATCAGGATGGGATCCGGAGCGGCAACGGCAAACGGTGCACTTGGTGGATTCGTCGTTGGCGCAGCAATCGAGATGCCGCGCCAGTTACGGATCAACGTCATCAGCCCCGGCCTCCTCGATGTGTCAGAAGAACGCTATGGGAATGCCTTCCCGGGCCATGAACGTGTGCCCTCCGATCGTGTTGGCCGTGCCTTTGCCAAGAGCGTTGAGGGCGCGATCACGGGCCAGGTGATTGTCGTCGAATAGTGACGTCAGGAGCACCCACTGAAGTGCATTACCCCGTATTCCGCATGATGTGCGCGTCCATGGCGGCGAGACCTTCATCAATGCCGGTGCGACCATAGCCAATGCGAAAGTGTCCCTTCAGTGTGCCGGTCAACGCGCTCTCGTAAATGCTGCCGGGAAGAAGAAGGACACCACTCTCCTCAACCAGACGGCGACAGAATTCCTCGACGCCCTCCGGACCGTTGTAACGCGGGTAGGCCATGCACGACCCGTCCGGCATCTGCCAATCGAACAACGCACCGTGGCGTTTGAAGAAGGCGTCCAGCTTGACGAGATTTTCGTCCACCAACTTGCAGTTTCGCGCCAGCAACGTGTTACGTGCTTTCAGGGCAATCAGTGTCAGTCGTTCACTGGGGCCGGAATTGCAGATGGAGAGATAATGCTTCATGCGTTCCATTTTTGTGAGCACGTCCGCATCCTGACACGCGATCCAGCCAATGCGGAGCCCCGGCAAACCATAGGCTTTCGACATGACATTGAGAGACAGACCACGCTCATACAGATCCGCAACAAAGGGCAGATGCTCGGTTCTGGCACGGCCAAGGCCGTTGAAGATCTCGTCGGCAAGAATCCAGATACCATGGTTGCGGCACAGTTCGATTAGCGCATCAAAGCGATCTCGCGACAAAATTGCCCCGGTCGGATTGTGCGGAAAGTTAATCGTGACCAGTTTCGTGTTGGGGCGAATGGCATCACGAACCCGATCGATATCGAGCGACCAGTTGTCATCCGGATCGAGTGACACGCCCGTCGCTTCGCAAATGGCCAGCGGTAACGTCTCGTGGCTTTGATAGTTCGGGGTTACAACAATAGCGTGACTGTCCCTGTCGAGAAGCACCGTATTGGCGGCGAAAATACCCTCGCTCGCCCCTGCGAAACAGAGGATGTTATCAGAAGTCTGGTTTGCGTAGGTTTCCGAAATCACCTGTCTGAGATCCGGTGCGCCCCAGGTTTCCGTGTACCCGAGCCATAACCCCTCGAAGGCCTCGCGATCCTCATCATTTGCCATGGCAAGCAGATCACGTATCGAAATACTCTCCGCATCGGATGCGGTCATGTGGTAACGCGCCTTGAACTCCCACTTTGCAAAATGAGTTTCCAGCTTGAAGTCGGGCAATGTGGTCATGTGGAGTCCGTTTGTGTGGCGATGATCATATCGGCCGCTTTGTTAGCGATCATCAGGGTTGCGGCATTGAGATTGGCGGAGAGCATGGTCGGCATGATGGACGCGTCGATCACACGTAACCCATCCATACCATGCACCCGCAGTTGAGCGTCGACCACTGCAGTCGGGTCATCAGCCGGGCCCATTTTGCAGGTCCCTGCCGGATGAAATGTCGTCGTGCCGCGTTGGCGAGCGGCGTCCAGCAGTTCGTCGTCGCTCTGAACGTCCGGGCCGGGAAATGCTTCGTGGTCGTAGTACGGTGCGAGCGGTTTTGAGCGCAACAAGTTGCGTGCGAGTTTGACCGCGGCCAACAGGATGCGTTGATCGTGCGGGTCCTTGAGATAGTTCGGCTGGATGAGTGGCGCGGCGAACGGATCGGCTGACGCAAGGCGCACATGCCCCTGGCTTTCAGGGCGTTGCTGCCAGGCGGCTACGGTCATGCCTGGTTGATCCTCAAGCGTGCCTTGCACCCCTTCCGCATAGCTGGCCGGAGTGAATGTCATCTGGATGTCGGAGCTGCGCACCGTTTCATCGGAATGCCAGAAGCAATAAACGAGGGTCGGACTGAGAGCGAGAATGCTCGGGCGCCCCGTGCACCATTTGGCAATCTCCCCGGCGAGACGCAAACCACGTGCCCGCTCGTTGATCGTATCCACGTTTTTCACGCGGGCAGCGAGACGCGCCCCGTAGTGATCCCGCAAGTTCTCGCCTACTCCGGGCAAGGCGTGCCGTACCTGGATACCATGCAATTTCAGTTCGTCTGGTGGGCCAATTCCGGAGAGTTTCAGGATCTGCGGAGAGTTATAGGTGCCACCTGAGACGATGATCTCGCGATGTGCTGTGGCCTCGTGTGTTACTCCCCCCTGTCCACCTCGGACATAGCTTACGCCCGTCGCACGTTGTCCCTGAAATTTGAGGGTTGTGGTATGCGCAGCCGTCACGATTTTCAGGTTCTTGCGCTTTTTCACCGGGTGCAGAAAGGCCCGCGCCGCACTTACGCGGCGGCCCTTGTTGATTGTTCTCTGCGCGTAGGCGACACCTTCCTGCGTCTCGCCATTATAGTCCGGATTGCGGGGGATGCCATATTGCTCTGCTCCCGCAATGAAGGCCTCGCACAGCGGGTGATGCCAGTCGATATCGGTGACATCGAGTTTTCCGGAATGCCCACGATAAGACGGGTCGGCGTTCCCAATACGATTTTCCATCCGTAGAAAGTGCGGCAGCACATCCTCATACCCCCATCCGCGATTGCCCGCCTGCGCCCATTGATCAAAATCCATGCGCTGACCGCGGTTGTAGATGTGCCCGTTGATGGAACTGGACCCACCCAACGTCTTGCCACGTGGGGCGAGCACGCGCCGACCGTTTGTGCCGTCGCACGGTTCCATGTCGTAGAGCCAGTTGAGGCGTGGATTGTAGAATGTCTTGATGAACCCGGCGGGGATATGAATGTACGGGGACCAGTCGCGCGGGCCCGCTTCCAGCAACAGCACGCGCATGGTTGGATTTTCGCTGAGGCGGTTGGCAAGCACGCACCCTGCCGATCCGGCGCCAACGATGATGTAGTCGAACGTGTCCAAAAGGCGTCCCGATCAGGCTTGCGTCATTGCATGAGAGTGCGTGTCGTCGAGGGATTTTTCAAGACATGCGACCAACGCATCGACATGCGCCTCGTCAATGATCAGGGGCGGCGAAATCGCAATCGTATCTCCGATGTTGCGGCTGATCATACCGTGCGCCTGCGCCCGGGAAACGCAATACGCAGAGGCCGCCAAGTCTTTGGCAAACGGCGCTTTGGTACCCTTGTCCGCCACGATCTCGACTCCGGCCACCATGCCGACGCCACGCACCTCCCCAACAATCGGATGATCCGCCAGTGCGCGGACTTTCTTTTGGAAGTATGGCGCAAGACGCGCGGCGTGGCCCTGGATATCACGCTCATCGTAGATATTGAGAACTTCGAGACCAACGGCACAGGACACGGGGTGCCCGCCATAGGTGAAGCCGTGGCCGAACGTGCCGATCTTGTCGCTCCCATCTGCAATCGCCTGATAGATCTCGTCACGGATCATGACAGCCGAAAGTGGCATGTAGGACGCTGTCAGCATTTTTGCGCAGGTCAGAATATCGGGTTGAATGTCGAAGGTCTGGCACCCCCAGTAGTTCCCGGTGCGTCCGAACCCTGTGATCACTTCGTCCGCCATGAACAGGATGTCGTATTTTTTCAGAATCTCCTGCACACGCGCAAAATATCCCTCCGGCGGCACGACAACCCCGCCCGCTCCCATGACCGGTTCGGCTATGAAAGCGGCAACCGTGTCCGGGCCTTCATCGATGATCATCTGTTCAAGGTCGTCGGTGATCCGCGTGACGAACTCCGCTTCACTCTCGTCGTCCTCTGCGCCCCGATAGTAGTGCGGACAATGCGTATGCAGCACGTTCGGGATCGGTAGGTCAAACATCATGTGATTGTAGGGAATGCCCGTCATGCTGGCAGCGGCGATGGTGACGCCGTGATACCCGCGCTGACGTGAAATCACCTTTTTCTTCTCCGGACGTCCAAGCGCATTATTGTAGTACCAGACGAATTTCAGCGCCGTGTCATTAGCCTCCGACCCCGAGCAGCAGAAGAACACTTTTGACATCGGGACCGGAGCGAGACCGATGAGACGCTCCGCAAGGTCTATACCGTAGGTGTGCGCCTTGGGGCCGAACTGGTGGTAGAACGGAATGGTCTCCATCGCTGTCGTGGCGGCGGCGACAACGCGCGGTTCGCCACCGAACCCGAGTCCGGCGCACCAAAGGCCCGCAACAGACTCCAGGTACGCATTGTCGTTCTCGTCATAGACATACAAGCCTTCGCCCCGTGTGATGACCAGACTGTCGTTCGCCTCAATCGCTCGGGCGTTCGCATAAGGGTGAAGCGTGAAGGCCTTGTCGCGAGCAGCCGCAGAATTGGGGAGGGTTTCGACGGCCATGGCGGACTCCGTGCAGGCAGGGGGTGCAGTGTTCCTGCGAAGCTATCGCAGGTTCCACCACATTGCGAGAGCCGACGTGCGCCACAGACTTGTCCCCAATCATGCGGAAAAATGCAGCGTGGTGCGCCGTATCCCGAACGAATCATGCAGTGTTTGTTCGAGAACAACGCGCGACGGGAGCCACGCCATGCTGCAGTACATGACCATCTTTGCAGTGTCGCTCGCGGCCTACGCCGGGGCGAGCTACTGGGCTCTGTTGTGCGGGATTGCCGCCCTGTCGCTCCTCGCCATCGCCGGCGACGGCGTCATGACCCGCGTGATCATCGGCGGCGACGACGACATCGTGCACTTCTCTCTCCGCCAGATCGCCATGAACGCGTTCTGGGCAAGCACGACGGCATATGCGCTGGGCGTGGTGGTCAGGTTGATATACACTTGAAGGGGCTTAAAGCGCCAGAGTTCTAGGCGACCAAGGTGCACGTGCGCCGACGGCAAGTAGGTCTCTTTGCACTCGCTCAAGATCACCACTTGTTGCACCAGTGCGCTTCGATTTCGAGTCAGCCTGATCTAAGAGCTCATAAAGGTTGTGTGCAGCATGCAGCTCACTTTGTGCGAGCGTGAAAGTTTCCTTTTTCCACTCAATCAGTCCCAAAAGCTCCTGAAGGTGTGCCTCAGTAATAGTTTGCCGTTGGCTATTTGTAAGAGAATTGATCGCCTCCTTTACAATGTCGCGCACTGACAAGAGTCTATCTGATGCCACGTGATGGTACCCTATTTCTCCAATCAACCGACCGACTCTTGCGCGCTGGTCCGCTTGATCAGACTCTATGAGTGTGAGCCAAAGGTTGTGCAGTTCATCCAATGCTTCGCTATGGCGTCCCAATGCGGCTTTTTGGGTTGCGATCAATTCAACGATTAAAGCATCGTCGGGGGTCGCTTTTAGAGCGTGTTCAAACTCCTGCAGCGCCTTGAGGTTTTCTTGCCGACCACTCCGCCCTGAATTGTGCCACTGATTTGCACGCCCAACCCATAAGGCTCCCTGCCACAAGTGTGTTTCCGCCTTGTGTCGCTTTTGTAGTCGAAGCCGTTTCTCCAACAACTCAAGTTGTCGATCCACTATTCGCAAATGGCGATCAACGTCGACCTTTCCTTTGAACCACTTGCCAGGGTGTTGGATTTGTGGGCCATTTTCGTCAACGTCCTGCTGGAATTCGCGCACATCGAATGTGTTGAGCACGCGTTGCAGCCTTGTCCCATCGAACAAGCCGATGTCCAATGGCGCTCCCGGCACAGGCGATATACGCGCTTCGTTCAGCTTTGCGCGACGCCCTTCAAGTCGGACCTCTCGTCGATTTAGGTACTCTCCAAGCCGCTTGTGTAATCGCTTTTCGGCATATTGGTATCTTTGAACAATCGCGTAGGCGCCGGCTAAAAGCGTGAAGATCGGCGCTACCAATTTGCCAATGCGGGTGAACGTATCGAAGTACTCGTTTGAAACTTGGGTTAGAAGTCCGAGGAGTCCAAAATAAATTCGTTCGAATCCGTCAATATCTAACCCGTCCACATCTGCCCCCAGTACGCAATAATCAGCCCAATGCTAATTTACACAACCCGTTCGACTTGAAAACCCGAATTGCCCGATGTCAGGCGAAAATAATGTCTACCCGGAACAATTCTTAGTCTGACACGTCACCATGGACCGGGCCGGTGCTGTTGTGGAACACGAGTTGACAACCGAATGACACCCCGACCTGCCCGGGTCGAACAAGTTCTTCCGGCCGCCCCAGAACACCAACCCATCCTCACATCATTTCGACTTGCACCCGCAGCGGGACCATGCACAACAGGCTCATAACCGAACCAGCCCTCTCGCCGTGGAGCCCCCGCCATGAATCCCGAAAAACAACGCGCCAAAGCCGAAGCATTCGCCGCATTACACCATGCCGATGACGTTCTCGTACTCCCCAATGCCTGGGACGGGGTGTCGGCGAAAGTGTTGGAGATGGCTGGGTTCCCGGCAATCGCGACGGCCAGCGCAAGCATTTCATGGACCAAGGGTGTGCGAGACGGTGAAGGCCTGACGCGGGACGATGCTATTGATGCCATCCGTCTCATCGCGGGTGCTGTCGATGTTCCGGTGACGGCGGATATCGAAAAAGGCTTTGGTATCGATCCACGCGAGGTTGCCGAAACCGTCAGGCAATCGATCGAAGCGGGTGCCGTTGGAATTAACATCGAGGACAGTGAAGGCCCGGGACAAATCGATGTGAATGAGATGCAGACACGCATTCGTGCTGCGCGCCAGATCGCTGGAGATTTCCCACTCTGGATCAACGCACGCGTCGATGCATACCTGCTCGGCAAGAAAGGCGACGACGTTTACGCCGACACGATTGCCCGCGCCAAAGCATGGATCGAGGCCGGAGCGGACAGTATTTTTGTCCCGGGACCCAAGGATGCAGGTCTGATCGGAAAGCTGGTGAAGGATATCGACGCACCGCTCAATGTGATCGTCATCGATGAGAGCACGCTATCCGTTGCAGAACTGAAAGCGCTGGGTGTCGCGCGCATTTCGACCGGTCCGCGTCTGATGCAGGCTGCGATGGGAGCGCTGCAACGTGCCGCCACCTCCATGCGTGAAAACGGCGATTTCCGTTTCATGGACGGTGCAGCGAATTTTGCGGAGATCAACAAGGCAATGGACAAGGGCGCGCAAGGGTAACAAGCGCACAAGTGCCATCGTGCCTGCGCATGCGCATCGCAGCTATTCACCAATGGATTGGTACTTCCAACGCAGCCCGTTTTGGCGTTTCATGAGGTGTTGATTGCAGGAGCAGCCCCATGACTCTGATTACGTCGGTCGGGACATACGATCTCGAAGCCACATTGCAACACGCGCACTTTGCTTTCGTGGGCGCAGACGACACGCGCGCATTGTTGAACGCAGCGCACGGTATTGCTGACTGGTCCGCATTTGCCGCAAGTTGGGACGATCTGCCGGAAGACACGTTCATGGCGGACGGCGGGCGATATCGCCAGCGCCGCCACGCCGCATTCTCTGTATCAGGCAATGCGCCCGTGGTCCGCAAGCCAGCTCAACCTCACTATCAAAGCACGGATCGCAATCCTCTGAATGGCGGGATTGAGCGCTGGTTCGAGCCGGTGCTGCCTGAGATCGCACTAGGCAAAACGATGTCGTCAATCTTCACGTTCTGTCGCCAGACGCTTGCGCGGATTCGGCCCGATGTTGCAGATTGGCACGTCGAGATGCATCAGTTCCGGATACTGGCGCAACAGGGCACGGCCGGCAAACCGACACCCGAAGGTATGCATCGCGACGGTGTGGACTTCGTTCTTGTATTGTTGGTCAATCGCACAAATGTGGCGCGCGGCACGACGACCATTTCCGATCTGGAGAAAAATATTCTCGGGGAGTTCACACTTTCTACGCCGCTTGATGCCGCGATCGTCGACGATCGATATGTCTATCACGGCGTCACGGCCATTGAAGCTGAGCTTGCAGATGCTGAAGCACACCGCGACGTTCTCGTCGTGACGTGGAAAGCAGAATAGTCAGACCCGACCGGTCGAATCCAGTTGTGCGGGAGATTGGCCCTATAGCGCGTCTGATTCAAATGGAATCATGATGCGACGCCCCAGGTAGCTCCACAGACATCCCGATGTCTCCATTTAAGTCGGACACACCCTAACCGATCACGCCGCCGTCTTCACGGGAGATGGCGACAATCGCGGACCGGGGCACGCTTTTTCCACCGTCAGGAAAGCTGCTGCCTCCTTTGTCTCCCGGGTGCTGGATGCCGACGAACATGGTTTTCCGATCCGGACTCCAGGCTGTGCCAGTCACTTCTGCTTCACGAGGCCCGACAAGGAACCGTTTGATTTCGCCAGTTTCCGGATCGCCAACCAGCATCTGGTTGTTGCCCATGCCTGCAAAATGTCCCTTGTTGGTGTCTTTTCCGTCCGTCTGAATCCAGAGCAGGCCGGAGCTGTCAAACGCGATACCGTCGGGCGCGTTGAACATGTTGTCGGGCGTGATGTTTTCCGAACCGGCAAAGGCATCATCGTGAACCACCGGATTGCCAGCCAGAACGAACAGGTTCCACGCAAAACCTTCAGCCGTATGATCTCCCTCATCCGGTTGCCAGCGGACGATCTGACCATATCTGTTTGCGGCACGTGGGTTGGCACCACTGACGGGGGTTGCGTCCCCGCCCGCGTTGGGTTTCTTGCCGCGATTCTTGTTGTTGGTCAGCGCGCAGTAGACCTCAGCTTTGCCAGGATGTACCGCGACCCATTCCGGGCGATCCATGGTCGTTGCCCCAACCGCGGACGCCGCCTGGCGTGTATGAATGCAGATGTCGGCTTTTGATGCCATGCCGGTGCTTTCCGGCGTAAGCGCAAGCCAGCGACCTTTCATGTCATCGTCAAACTGTGCAGCGTAGAGTGTGCCGTTCAGGAGCAACTCGGAATTGTTCGCCCCTTCGGCATATGTTCCGTCACTGACGTAGCGGTAGATAAATTCTCCGCGCTCATCGTCGCCCATGTAGACAACCAGTTGTCCATTCGCCGCTACGACAACCTCTGCATTTTCATGCTTGAAACGCCCGAGCGCCGTCAATTTGCGCGACATTGACTCCGGATCAAACGGATCAATCTCAACCACATAACCTGTGCGGTTCGGCTCGTTGGGGTGTCTGGAAACATCAAACCGCGCGTCTTCCCTGGCCCAACCGTATCCCCAGTCCTCCGTCTGGATGCCATAACGTTTCAGCTCGGCAGATGGTTCGTAGTTTTCATCTCCAATGGAAAAATATCCATTGAAGTTTTCCTCACACGCAAGGTAGGTGCCCCATGGCGTGCGGCCATTTCCGCAATTGTTCCAGGTTCCTCGTGCGATCACACCCTTCGGGTCCGCTGCCGTTTTCAGGAGGTCATGCCCCCGCGCCGGACCAGAGATGTCAAACGGCGTGTCGGCCGTTATCCGCCGGTTGAAGGGAGAGTCCTTCACCACCGTCCAAGCATGTGCGTCTGGCTTGATCTCGAAAATTGATATCCCATGTGCGGCCTTGCCCTTGGCGACATCGTCCGCCGTCTCCGGCAAACCAGACGCACGGTTGCCGTATGCGATTCCACGGTTGGTGTATTCGTTGTTGACGGCAAAGACGTACGTCGTTCCGTTGAAAAACAACGCCATGCCATCGTTGTTGTCGCCAACGGCACGTTCCTGACTGGCTCCGGTTCCGCGCGTAACGGGATCAAACTCCGGGGCGTCGGACCACAACGGATCGCCCCACTTCGTCACGATAGTCCAGCGATAACCGGGGGGAACGGTAACTGTGTCCAGCGTGTTGGCTGGAACGGCCTCAAACCTGAGGCGCGATGCGGCACGTACGGGGCGAGATGTGAGTGCGCTGGTGCCAAGCAGGAAGGCTGTCGTGCCAAATATGAGGGACGATCGCAGGAGGTCACGACGCGATAGCGCGCCCTCGACGATGGTATCGAAGTCCGTTTTTTCCGGACGTGGTGCATGAAGGTCGTCAAAATCGTCGAACGAAATATCGTGATGGGCAGATCTGAATACGGACGACATT
This sequence comes from uncultured Hyphomicrobiaceae bacterium, assembly GCA_937931785.1. Lineage (GTDB taxonomy): Bacteria > Pseudomonadota > Alphaproteobacteria > Rhizobiales > CALHAX01 > CALHAX01. Next base: position 13,449 of record CALHAX010000011.1, read on the forward strand.
TGGAGTAACCTTGATGTTCGACTGCTCATATTCAGTGTGCCGCGATTTAACATCATCGAAGTGGTGACAGATCAGGTCAGTATGTCGAAGCGTTTCGAGATGCGATCGACCAGAGTACCATCATGCAAAGGCACATCACGAGCAATGTCGTAAGTGCGAAAGCCCATTTTCTCATAGTAGGCAAGTCCACCGCTGTTGTCGGCACGGATCGTTGCATTGAGCGTTGTACATTCCAAGCGCTCGGCGACAGCATGCGTTGCACCAAAAAGAACGCGGCCCACACCTCGTACTTTCTGTGTGGGGCGCGCGAACGTGGCGATATCACCCCAGTCGGTGGGAAGCTTGTCGTGGCGCCAAAGACATTGAAATCCGAGCACCGCACCAGAGTCATCATGTGCGACGTGGCTGCAAATCAGTTTTTGATCTTCGATGAACTTCTTTGCAACAGCAAGAACGGACCACTCATTCTGATAGGCTGTCGTGCCCCCGATACGGATAATTTCGTTGAGCAGTAAAGATATTTGCTCCGCGTCCGCGGCTTGCGAACGTCGTGTCCCTGGTTGCTGCGATGCGGTCATGGACGCATCGCAGCATGGGACGTCAGACGAATGTGTGGCCCAAAAAAGTGCTGGGCCACACCGGAACGTAGAATAAGCGTGGTCGAAACTGCAGGGTGCAGCAAAGTGTGAGTACCCTCTAGTTGTCCAGGAAACTTCGCAGCTTCCGCGAGCGGCTCGGGTGTTTCAACTTGCGCAGTGCTTTCGCTTCGATCTGGCGAATCCGTTCTCGTGTCACCGAGAACTGCTGACCGACTTCTTCGAGCGTGTGGTCGGTGTTCATGCCGATACCGAAGCGCATGCGGAGCACGCGTTCTTCACGTGGCGTAAGCGAGGCGAGGACACGCGTCGTCGTTTCGCGCAAGTTGGCCTGAATGGCCGCGTCGATTGGCAGGATCGCATTTTTATCCTCAATGAAATCACCGAGGTGACTGTCTTCCTCATCGCCAATTGGCGTTTCAAGGGAGATTGGCTCTTTAGCGATTTTGAGAACTTTGCGCACCTTCTCAAGTGGCATGGCCAGTTTCTCAGCCAGTTCTTCCGGAGTCGGCTCACGGCCGATTTCGTGCAGCATCTGGCGTGATGAACGCACAATTTTGTTGATCGTCTCGATCATGTGCACCGGAATGCGGATCGTGCGCGCCTGGTCAGCGATCGAACGTGTGATCGCCTGGCGGATCCACCATGTGGCGTAGGTAGAGAACTTATAACCGCGGCGGTACTCGAACTTGTCGACCGCTTTCATCAGGCCGATGTTGCCTTCCTGAATGAGGTCGAGGAACTGCAGGCCACGGTTGGTGTATTTCTTTGCAATGGAGATCACGAGACGGAGGTTGGCTTCCACCATCTCCTTCTTGGCGATGCGGGCCTCGCGTTCGCCTTTCTGCACGTGGCGGACGATGCGACGGAATTCTGTAATTTCGAGGCCGGTTTCCGTTGCAAGGTTTTGAATCTCACCACGGATCTTGCCAATCATCGACACTTCACCGGTAACAAACTTGCCCCAGGTCTTGGCGTTCAATTCGGCAACGTTTGCCGTCCAGTTCGGGTCCAGCTCCTTGCCTTGATAAGCTTCGGCGAACTGGCCGCGCGATACGCCATAGGAATCTGCAAGGCGCATCAGACGACCTTCAAATCCCATAAGCCGTTTATTGATCGCGTAGAGCTGCTCGACCAGGGATTCGATCCGCATGTTGTTGAGCGACAGGCTCTTGACGTCGACGATGATCTCTTCACGCAACTTCTCGTAGCGCTTGACCTGTGCACCGGTCAGCGCTTCGTCGGCAAGCGCTTTCTCAACGTTCTGGTCCTGCAACTTGCGCAGTTTTTTGTAGTTCGACGCGATGTTGTCGAAGATTTCCAGCACCCGTGGCTTAAGCTCGGCCTCCATTGCCGCGAGAGACATGCCGCCATCATCGAGATCGTCATCATCTTCGTCGTCGTCGCTCTCTTCGCCCTCTGTCTGGTCTTCACCGTTCTCGTTCTTGGGCGTGTCGTCGTTGTCTGCGTCCGGCTTGATGATACCGGCAGCAATATCAGCAGCTTTTTTCTCTTCTTCCGCTTTGGCTTCCTTGGCGAGTTGCGCTTGACCTTCAGCGGTGTGTTGAAGTGAGTTGTCCGGTTTCTTTTCAGGTCCATCGTAAGTTGCTTCGAGATCGATGATATCGCGGAGCAAAATCTTGGCTTCGTTCAACTCGTCGCGCCAGATGATGATGGCCTGGAAGGTCAAAGGGCTTTCGCACAAACCAGCGATCATCGCTTCCCGGCCAGCTTCAATGCGTTTGGCAATTGCAATTTCACCCTCGCGAGAGAGCAATTCAACGGTGCCCATTTCGCGCAAGTACATCCGCACCGGATCATCCGTGCGATCCGTCGGTTCCTTGACGGCTTTGGTCTTGGTCACGGCGGACGCGGCAGCCGGCGCAATTTCGCGCGGCGCATCTTCGTCGATCTCTTCCTCGTCTTCAGCCTCTTCCGCCTCGACGACATTCACCCCCATATCGGAAAATTTCGACATCAGGTCTTCGATCAGTTCCGAAGTCACATCTTCGGAAGGGAGTACGGCGTTCAACTCGTCAAGGGTCACGAAGCCGCGTTGCTTCGAGTCTTTCATGAGTTTCTTGATGGCGGCGTCGGAGAGGTCGAGGATCGGCTTGTCGCCCGCCTCTGCCGTCGGCTCAGCTTTGGCCGGTGCTGCCTTGGTCTTCTTTGCTTGAGTTTTTGTCGTCGTTGCCATGCTCTACTCCGAACGTCCTCTCAGTGAGTTGAGACCAGCCGCGTCCGACTGATCATCACTGATGACGTTGTAAATATCGCCAATGCCGGCGCACCACCAAGGTGCCCGATCTGGTATCGTATGCCGTCCCCATCCGGCCGCGCATGCGTGGCCATCAGTCATCACGCACCCGTGTTTGACCTTCTACCGTTGCTCTCTGGTTCTGGACATCCTTGAGCCTGGCAAAGGCTTCCTCGGAAAGCTCATTCAAGAGATCTTCCCCTGCGCGATGGACGTCGAATTCCAGATGCTTGCCGGTATGAAGGGCGAGTGTGTGTAACCATCCTTCTCTGGCCTCATCAAGAGAGGCCTCAGGTTCAGCGAACCTGTCGCTTTTGTGGCCGGTCATGCGCGCAATGACTGCGCAGCCCTGATCGCACCCCAGCCTTGTGAGATGGCCCCGCAACATGGCCGTGTCAAGAGCCTTGTTCGCCGCGTGGGCCTGTAAAATTCCATCACGCAAATCGCGCAGTGCCGTGTTGTGAACGGCCAGTTCTGCAATTTCATCGGTATAATCGTCCACGAGATCCGGATGATTGATCAGGGCATGCAAGAGCAATGCCTCCCGGCCAATGGCTTGATCTGCTGCACCCCGCACTAAAGTGCTCTGGAGCAGGCTGCTGGTCGGCGGCGTGCGAAATGGGGGGGCGGACGGATCGCGGTTGAACGTATTCCGGCGGGTGCCGCCGCCGCCGCCGCGCTCGGGGCGTGGGGCTTTCTGGGTGCGCATGGTCCGCCACGCATGGAACAGGCGGTCGGAAATGTCGCGGTTGTAATGGTTTCGGACCCCTTCGTCCTGAATGGTCGCAACGTGCTTGCGCAGTGTGGCTTCCAGGCTAGCGCGGCGCTCTGGCGTGGTCCATTCTCCAGCAGTCCATTCCTTGTCCCAAAGAACCTCCGCCAGCGGTTTTGACTGGGCAAGAACGGATTTGACGGCGGCTGGGCCCTCAAGTTTGAGAAGGTCGTCAGGGTCCTGCCCGGAAGGCATGAATGCAAATCGCAAGCTGAGCCCCGGCTTCAGGCCCGGTAAAGCGGTCTCAACCCCGCGATGGGCGGCTTTCTGGCCCGCTGCATCGCCGTCGAAACACAGAATTGGTTCGGGCGCCATGCGCCAGAGAATGGCGATTTGCGCTTCCGTCAGCGCCGTACCGAGCGGGGCAACGGCTTGCGGAACGCCAGCGCGGGCCATGGCGATAACATCCATGTAGCCTTCAACGACCACGATCTGTTCGCTCTCGTAGGCGGCTTGTCGAGCCCCCGCAGCGTTGTAAAGGATGTGGCCTTTGTGAAAGAGCGGGGTCTCGGGGCTGTTCAGGTACTTGGCCGGAGCATCCGGATCGAGTGCACGGCCACCAAATGCAATCACGCGGCCCTTCATGTCGGTGATTGGAAACATGATGCGGTGACGGAAACGATCGTAGGAGACCGCAATGTCTTCACCTCCGATCAGCATGCCGGCGCTGATGGCGTCCCGCTCACGAAACCCAAGTTTATTTAGATGTGATTTCAGTGCGTTACGGTCGCGCGGGGCGTATCCGAGGCCGAAGTGTGTCTGGATTTCACTGTCCAGCTCACGTCCATCAAGATAGCGCGCAGCATCACGCCCCGCCGTTCCGGCCAACTGGTTGCGAAAAAATTCCTGGCTTGCGGCCATCAGCTCGTAAAGCCGGCCCCGGTCATCTTGTTGCTGGCGCTGCTCTGGCGTGACGACAGGCATCGGAACGCCCGCTTCGCCTGCCAGTTGCTCGACGGCTTCCGGAAAGCTCAACCCTTCCGTTTGCATCAGGAATTTGAAGATATCGCCGTGCTCGCCCGTGGCGAAGCAATGGTAGAACGCCTTTTGGTCGTTCACAGTAAACGAAGGCGTTTTCTCGGTCTTGAACGGGCTGAGGCCCTTGTACTCGCGGCCCTGACGCTTGAGCGGCACACGACGGGAAACGACCTGGCTGACGGGCAACCGGGCACGAATCTCGTCGAGAAACGCATTATCGAAGCGCATGAAAGGCCTGTGGGTCCGGAGTGCGATGGTGCAAATTGCACGACCGTTACAGATTGTAACTGATTCGAATCACACGCTTGCATGAAGATGGGAGCATGCGGACAACCGGTGCAAAGCCGTCAGAAAGACAACATTTCCCAACCGTCGATCGAGCTTTGCCTTCTTGCGCCCAGTGACGTCTCGGAGGGGCGGATCGTCTAACCCAGTAGTTCCTTGACGACCTTGGAGGCTTTGGAGAAATCCATCTGGCCGGCATAGCGTTCCTTGAGTGCGCCCATGGCCCGGCCCATGTCTTTTAGCCCACTGCATTCGAGCTCTTTCAGGACTTCATCCACAGCGGCACGGGTTTCATCCTCGCCGAGTTGCTTGGGCATGAAGCCTTCAATAATCTCGATCTCTTCGCGCTCCTGCTGCGCAAGCTCAAGGCGACCCGCCTCTTCATATGTGGTGATCGACTCACGGCGCTGCTTGATCATCTTGGCCATGATTTCGAGAATTTCGGTATCGCTGACACCGTCGTCACTGGTTGAGCGAGCCGCAATATCGCGATCCTTGATCGCAGCGTTGATCAGGCGCAGAGTCGCCGTACGGCGCTTTTCCTGCGACTTCATTGCTTCCTTGAGGGCAGTATTGAGTTGGTCACGCATGGTCGGCTCCCAGGTGGGGTTTGCTGCGCCGGTGCACTGCGCCGGAGAACTTTTAATTCGGTTCGCGCAGTCCTATGTGCGAATCGTGGCGCGCATCAAGGCATCGTGATCCGCGGAGATACGTTGATTTGCGTTAACGAAAGCATACCGTGCGCAAATGCGATGGCAGCGTTGACGAACATCGCGCCAACCCATAGGTCATGAGCCGTTTGCTCGGTCGTGCTTTCGAGAAGGGCGTGTTGCTGTACCAGCCATATGGGAACCGGCCCGCGTCATGCAAGATCACTGCGCACACAACAGATCCATTGCACTCACGCCAACGAGGATGTTCTTGCAATGACCACAACAGAAATCGCCGACCCGAAACTCGCCTGGGAGGATACGATCCCAACCGCATGGATCGTGATGGCAGACGGCACGATGATCCCCGGCACGGGCCTTGGTGCAGAGGGGCATGCGCCGGGTGAAGTGTGTTTCAACACGGCGATGACCGGTTATCAGGAAATCCTGACAGACCCGTCCTACGCCGGGCAGATCATAACGTTTACGTTCCCGCATGTCGGCAACGTCGGCACGAACGACGATGATATCGAAACCGCAAATGCTGCGGCTGCATCCGGGGTGCGCGGTTGCATCCTGAGAGCCGACGTAACCGACCCATCGAACTATCGTGCAAACAGGCATCTGGATGGCTGGTTGAAGACGCGTGGCATCATTGCAATTAGTGGTGTCGACACACGGGCTCTTACGGCAAGTATTCGCGACAATGGCATGCCAAATGCCGTGATTGCATTCAATCGCGAAGGGAAATTCGACTTCGATGCCCTTAAGGCAGAAGCTGCGGCGTGGCCCGGGATCGATGGCATGGACCTCGCCAAGGAGGTGACCTGCGGGCAGACCTACACTTGGAACGAGGGCGCATGGTCATGGGCGGATGGTCATCAGGAACAAACTGACCCCGCGTTCCACGTTGTTGCGATGGATTTCGGGATCAAGAAAAACATTCTCCGCTGCTTGGCCAGTGCAGGCTGCAAGGTGACCGTTGTTTCTGCAGATGCATCTGCCGCAGACATTCTGGAGCGGAACCCGGACGGTATTTTTCTCTCCAATGGTCCGGGCGACCCGGCAGCGACCGGCGAATACGCGGTGCCGGAGATCAAACAGCTGGTTGACAGCGGCAAGCCGGTATTCGGGATTTGTCTCGGACACCAAATGCTCGGCCTCGCTCTTGGCGGTTCGACATCAAAGATGCACCAGGGCCACCATGGCGCAAACCACCCTGTGAAAGATCACACGACAAGCAAGGTCGAGATCACGTCCATGAACCACGGGTTTGCGGTTGATCGCGACAGCCTGCCGGACACGGTCGAAGAAACGCACATCTCACTGTTCGACAAGACAAACTGCGGCATTCGGTTGAAAGACAAGCCGGTGTTTTCCGTGCAGTATCATCCTGAAGCGTCGCCGGGCCCGCAGGATAGTCACTACTTGTTCCGCCGGTTCACGAACCTGATGAGGGATGCAAAGGGTGTTGAACGGATTTCGGAAAGTTAGGGCTGCGATATTTGCGTCGGCGTTTGTTTTTGTCGCGAGCACGCCGACGCTGAGTGCTGATGCATGGCAGTCCGAGGTGCTACGCGATCATCCGCTGGTAGGCAAAATCTACGACGTTTCGAGTGCGTCATTTATTTCACGTAAAGACCTTCTAGGTCTCATCAGCACTTCTCGACATGTGCTTCTCGGCGAAATTCACGACAACGCAGACCATCACGCCTTGCAAGCTGAAATTATTGAAGCCTTGGCAGAACAGAAGCGACGCCCGCGTGTTGTGATGGAGATGCTGGAAAAGGCGCCGCCCACACTCATCGACAGCCAGAATGCGATAGAAAGAAAAGACTCGTCGCACACATCGCATGTGATCGACAACTTCAGACGCTGGTGGACCAAATCCGGCTGGCCTGACTTTGAAATTTATGCTCCCATATTTACAAAAACACTTGCTTCAGGACTGCGGTTGGCGACGTCGAACATGCAAGGCACGTCGTCAACCACCATCGAAACGTTGCTGACGACGGCTGCGTTGTCGCGCCTGCATGAAGAAGCCCTAAATGAAGAGTTGGAGATCTCTCATTGTGGCGTGTTGCCCGACAACGTGATCCCCAAAATCGCCGTTGCGCAACGTAAACGAGACATCAAGCTTGCATTGGCTATGCGGGCTGCGCATGCAACGGGTGGCGACGGTACAGTTTTAATTGCTGGCAGCGGCCATGCTCGGAAGGACAGGGGGGTTCCCCATTATCTCGAACACTTTGGGGAAAGCAGTGCCACAATTAATTTTCGCGAAGTTACCGAAGGTAAAACTGAACCGCTCGATTTGATTGAGCCGGGTGAAGCCGACTACATCTGGTTCACACCGCGGCGCAAACGCGAGGACCCGTGCATCGCGTTGCGCAAGAGGTTCGGAAAGACGAAAGCAAACTAGGAAGCCAGTTCCATCATTATGAACAATACACATTCGTGAACGTACTCCTCTTCCGGCTGGCGCGTCCTGTCGTATAGTTCCTGCATGTTCATTCGCCTGATCACCTTGGGTTGCGTGGCTGCGGCGCTTCTTGTTTTACCCATGCGGGCGACCGCCCAAACGCTGACGACTGCGCGCGATTGCACGCTGGCACTCGTCTTGGCAATCGACGTGTCGGGCAGCGTGGACGCCGACGAATATGTGTTGCAGATGAACGGGCTTGCCGACGCATTCCGTACACATGACATAGCGGCAGCAATCAATGCCGACGGCGCCAAGGGTATTTACGTCACCGTTGTGCAATGGTCGGGCGACACCCGCCACGCGCAAATTGTGCCCTGGCGCTGGCTCACGGATTTTCCGAGCATTGTTTCGTTCGCTGACGAGATCGAGGCCCAGGAGCGTGCATTTCGGATCTATGCGACCGGCATCGGAGAGGCGTTGGCTTTTTCCCGACGCCTGTTTTCCGGGCACCCCGCATCGTGTCGCCGACGCGTGATTGATGTATCCGGCGATGGCCCGAGCAATGAAGGCCGCGATCCTGCTGCGATACGCTCTGCATTGGTCGCAGACGGCATTACAATCAATGGTCTCGCCATCCTCGACAGCGAACCGGACCTGAAAGCGTACTATGAAGCCAACGTTATCGGCGGTGCCGCCGCCTTCGTCATGACCGCAAACACATTCAAGGACTACCCCGACGCCATCCGCCGCAAACTCATCCGCGAAATACTGCCAACCATTACGATGCGGTGAAGTCCTTGATCGATTCAGCGCCCCTCTACAATTTCCTGCATCGCAGTCAGGAACTGCGCAACTTCCTGCACACTATTGTAGTGGCACATGGAGACACGGATGCACGATGGTAACCCAAGAGGGGTGAGCACGTTTCCGGAATAATGGTCCGCTTTCCGAATATGGGTGCGGATGCCGCGTTCGCGCAGCGCAGCCAGAAGATCCGCCGCGTCCATGCCGTCCACAGTGATGGCGCACAGTCCCTCACGTAACGGATTGTCGACACCGCCGATGATTGAAACCTCCGGCATGTCGGCAAGTCCCTTCAGATTGCCGGTACCGTGGATCATCGCATCTGTCAGCGCTTTTTCGTGCGCGTGGATCGCAGACCCTGCCGCCTCAAGTTTTGCACGATCGTCAGCAGAATCTGTGAAATGTGCACCGAGCCATTTTAGGTAAGTCACGACATCTGCGAGTGCGGCATAGGCCCCGGTATCGCGCGTGCCAAGTTCCCAGTTTCCTTCCGGTCCGTCGATCAGGCTGTCGTGCGGCAGAAGAGAAAGCCGGTCCGAAATCCATGCAATGCCGTAGCCATGCCGGGAGAACATCTTGTACGGAGAGATCGCGTAGCCATCCACATTGTAGCTGGCGATATCGAGATGCCCGTGCGCCGCGTGCTGAATGCCGTCCACGATGATGAAGCAATCCGGCGCCACTGCACGAATGGCCTTCGAAACCGCTGCCACGTCGACCGCCATGCCTGTGACGGGAGATGTATGGATGATCGTCGCCACGCGTGTGTCTTGCGTGACAAGCTTCGCATAGGCCTCCGCCGTCACCGAACCGGTCGCGTTGTCGTGCGGCACAGCAATATAATCCTTGCCCGCAATTTTGGCCCATCGAATGGCAGCACTCCGCGACGCAGGGTGCTCCAGCGTGGTGCCGACGACGTTGCCACCTGCTGGGCTCTCGATGATTGCATTGCTGATCATGCGGAACAAAAGTTCCGTGCCGCTTTCACCGACGAAGACTTGCCCTTCTTTGGCATTGAGCAAAATCATTGTATCGGCCTTGGCCTCGGCAATGATCTTGTTCAGCGCCTTCGACGCAGGATTGTCGCGTCCCTGATTATCCGGAATCGCAGCATATTTTGCGGATGTATCAACCACGGACTTGAGTGTCAGCGCCCCACCCGCATTTTCAAAAAACACGCGTTCTCCCTCGAACGGGCACGTGTCAACGTGTGCAAAGCGATCGCGTACAGCATCCATAAGACCGGGGTGAGTGTCGAACATGGGAATTGGCTTTCTCGGTTTGAGGCGCTGCCCTCAAACGTGGACATCATTCGTGTGGGGTTTAAGCGCGGATAAAGGGCGTCGTCCAGTGCCGAGGTTGGACACGCCCGGCCATGGCATGTCCGTGTCGCGTCAACTTTCCGCAATACAACGGCACGGGAGTTGGCTATTTCTCATGCACAGATCTGAGACAACCGACGAGGTAGCGCGATGGCAACGGACAAGCTCGCACACATTCAGCGCATGCTGGACAAGGGGCAGATCCGTGAGGCCGCTCAGGTCTGTGAGGCTGCATTGCGTCAAGACCAGAAAAATCCAGGTCTGTGGAGCATGATGGGGCACATCTTGCTGGGCGCGCAAAAGCTGAAACCCGCATTCGAACACTTCGCACGCGCCATTAATCTTGAGCCTGCGAACCCGGAGCATCATGCGAACGCGGGTCATGTCCTGACGCTGGGGCAACGCTTCAAACCGGCAGAAGAAACGCTCAAGAAGGCGCTGGATCTGGGGAGTTCAGACCCTCGCGTGCTGCATGATCTTGGTGGCGTCTACCTCATGACTGAGCGATTTGGTGAAGCTGTTACAACTTTCGAGCGTGCGATAGATCTGGCACCGGATCAGGCTTGGCCGCACGCCAACCTTGGCATCGCGTTGCATCAGGTCAAAAGATATGACGAGGCTGTAGCTGCTTACCGTCGGGCCCTTGAAATCGACGAGCGCGATGACAACACGCATTTCAACCTTGGTCTGACGCTTGGCGCATTGCGAGACCACGAGGAGGCGGTTCGCTGTTTCGAAGAGGCGGAACGGCTCAATCCGAAGCGCACCGACGTTGCGCGCCAGATTGGGCAGGTCAAACTCACGGCAGGGGATTATGGCGGGGCGGTTCCCTACCTTGAGAAGGTCATCGCGAATGCTCCCGAAGATGCGCAGTCCCAACTATCTCTGACGCACGCGTTCAGTTTTTCAGGGCGCCCCGCTGAAGCCATTACGTTGTGCAAGGAGATCATTGCGAAAGCTCCGAAAATCGTGGCTGCGCGAAACAACCTGTCCTTCGCGTACCTGAGGAATGGAGAACCAGAAAATGCGATCAGGATTTGCGACGAAATTCTTGTTCTTGCCCCCGGTCAGACGACGGCGCTCAGTCACAAGTCAGCAGCTCTGAACGAACTGGGGCACCGCGAGGAGGCCGCCGCAATTCTGGATCTCGATCGGTTGGTGCAGGCGAAAGTCTATGGTGTGGAGGGTAGCGATTTCGCAAATGTAGAGGATTTCAATGCCGCATTCTGCACCTACATCATGTCGCATCCCACATTGAGCTACACGAAGAACAACCGCACGCTCTCGTCCGGACAATGTACCCGCGACATTTTCGAAGATCTGCCTGCGGACCCCGGACCGGTCGTTCAGACCATGAAGGGCATGATCGAGCAGTCCATTGCGGACTACAAGGCAGCCAATCCGGTTACGCCGGAACACCCGTTCCTGTTCCGCCATCCTGCGCGCTACAACATTGTGTGCTGGGCTAATGTTATGGATTCAGGAGGGTATCACGACACGCATTTTCATCCTCCTGGTTGGTTGAGCGGCGTGTACTATCCACAATTGCCTGGCGATGTTCGGGGCGACGATCCGAACCATGAGGCCTGGATCGAATTCGGTCGCGCCTATTATGCGATCGAAAGCAGCGACGAACCACCAGTGCGTGTCGTGATGCCACAAGAGGGAATGATCGTTCTCTTCCCCTCTTACACCGGCCATCGTACAATCCCGTTTCAGAGCGATAAAAAGCGTATCAGTGTGGCGTTTGACGTCGAACCGTTGGAATGAGCGATGCCTGATCTGTCGGATGACATCTTCGCTGAGACGTTTTCGCAAGACCCGTGGTGGTGGGAGGCTGCGGCACCGGTTGAGATGCCATCAACCGAGATCTCACAAGCAACAGATGTTGTGGTGATCGGCAGCGGCTATGCCGGATTATCCTGTGCACACGAGCTGGCACGCAACGGAACGAATGTCATCGTCGTTGATGCAGGCAGCATCGGCATCGGCGCGAGTACGCGGGCTGCCGGATTGTTGTCCGGACGAGCTGGGGTAAGCAAGCAAATCAACCTGGAAGCTGCCGTTGGCGCTGATCAGGCGACGCGTATTCTCGATGAAGCCGACGAAGCATATGAGTATTTCCAGAACCTCATTGCAACAGAAAATATCGATTGCCACTTCCAGAATGTTGGTCGGTTTGTCGGGGCGCATACGCCCGCAGCGTACGACAAACTTGCGAAGAAGGCGGATGAATACAACAGCGACAGTCGTGGTGCGTTTCGAATGGTCTCGCGCGCTGAACAACACAACTACATTGGCAGTGATTACTACTTCGGCGGCATGTTCACCGAAGCAGCCGGTTTGGTTCATTCATCGCTATATCATCGTGGCTTGTTGAATCTGTGCGAAGCGGCAGGTGTTCGCTTCCTTCCCAATGCCCGCGTAGAGGTGATTGAAAGTAATACGCCGCGCAAGCGTGTTCATACAAGCCAGGGCGTGATTGAGGCGAAGGACGTCGTGCTCGCCACGAACGGCTATACGGACAAGTCCGCGCCGTGGCATCAGCGACGCATCATCCCAATTTCCAGTACGATCGTCGCGACAGAAGAAATTGGTGAGGATCGAGTGAGTGCACTCTTGCCGCAACTTTGTGCCGTTATCGACGCCAAACGCATCATCTGTTTTGCGCGCCCGTCGCCGGACAGAAAACGCATTCTCTTTGGAGGACGCGCCCGCTTTCACCCGATCACGACCGAGGAAGCAACGAAAATTCTTTATGGCCAGTTGTGCGAAATGTTCCCCGAAATGCAGGGTGTGAAGGTCACAAACACGTGGACTGGTTACATGGGGTTCACGTTCGATTTTCTCCCCAAGATGGGAGAGCATGACGGCATGCACTACGCCATCGGCTGCAACGGCGGATGCGGCATTGTCATGATGAGTTGGCTTGGCAGGCAGGTCGCCCGCAAGATCGCCGGAACCGCGAACCGTCCAAGCGCATACGAAGCCCAACCTTTCAAGACACAACCCTTTTACGGCGGGAAGCCTTGGTTCCTCCCGGTCGTCGGCAACTATTACCGCTTTCGCGACTGGCTCGAGCTTCGCAGCGTCCGTCACCTCCGATAGCAGCCTACAACGAAGCGGAGCGCCGTCGCTCTTTCATCCGTTCGCCGGCTTCAGGTGTGCCGTCATGGAATGAGCCGAACCATTTGTCCCACGGCACCTCCAACCCGCCGTAATTGCACTCGAAATACCGGTGGTGCATCTGGTGATGGAACGTGCCAAGCGCCAGGCGGTCCCTGTCTTTGACAACCAGCCCCTCGAACCCCGTGTGGGTCGTGGCTGCCGTGAGTGTCAGATACTGCATGTGATAGAGCAGATGGATCGGATGCGACGCGATGATCCAGTGAATCCAGATCGATCCGAGAAACAGAATATGCTCGACAGGATGCATGGAAAGTCCTGACCAGGGACCCACGTTGGTATTGCGATGATGTAGATTGTGCACGGTGCGGTAAAGTGGCGGCCAATGCAGCAGGCGATGGATCAGATAAAAGTGAAACGACTCCCAGATCGGGACAAGTGCAAAGAGGAGAACAAACCACACTGGATTGTCGCGCCAGTTCAGGAATGAAATGTAACCGTTTGCAAACGCCCACATCGTACACGCTTCATAGGCTGTCCAGACGGTCACGCCACTCGCCAGTGTCCAGAACATATTGTCGCGAACTTGCGAGCCGAATGTGAAGACCTTGCCGCGTTTCGGCATGTCCCGCGGATCGTACTTCTTCGTCTTGCCCTGCCCTTTGTAAATATAGAACCATAGGTGCAGCCCACCAGCGACCAGTACCATGAGCGCGAGATTACGCGCATACATCTGCGCCACCCAACCGATGTTCCACGTTTTTACAGTCTCCAGTGAGGGTTGAAACCAGAACCAGCACGCCGCAGCAAGTCCAACAAGAATCAGACGCTCGGAGATCAGGAACCACGAATTCCAGAGCCAGGACAAAATCCGGCCTGGATGGAGGGGCCAGACGAAGAGTGGGTTCACCTGCAACGGCACGTTCGGGCGGTAGTGCCATTCCGTTTGTGTGGCTTGTTGCGTAGGTTGAACCATGTCGAATTCCTAACGCTTTCTTAAAATCCATGATGGATTTGCGGACGTCGAGGCAACGATATCTCAACCTTGTTGCTTCACTTTATCAGTATGAAACATATCTATCGTCTCACACAACGGGTGACCAAGCCCGGTTCTGTCGTTCGATCATACCATTGTCGGTTGACGGACGAGAGCGGTACGGCCCTGTTTGACGGTGATACTCGCAATGGCATTCCGTCAAAACCATGGAATTTTTCTGATACAAAAGGCGCATCAGCGATGTCCTTCGGTCCGAACCGCAGGATGCTTGCGAACCGTTATATTGTCTGCGATCAGCATGCCGCACGTTTGGCGACCATCCGCCTTCCTGTCGTGAACACGAGCTTCGGTGGGCATTGCTTCGAAATCGATGATCAATCAGGCGCGCATTTCATGACGCTCAAGTCTGCAGAGACCTTCGAGCAAGGAGTTCTGGACAAGGTCGGGGCTTTGTGTGGCGATGATCTTGTGCTCGTCAAGGACGGTGAAATTCTCGGTTATACCGGAGCGGAATCCCAACCAACAGGTTCCCGTAAACCTGTGTCTGTCGCAGGTGTTGCAAAAGGCGTATTCGAACGCGCCAGCGAACTGCCTGGGCTGGTCGTCGAAAGCATCAAGGATGAATTTGGCGGTGCAAACCGGATTCGTGAAGAACGTGTCGCCGCACGCCTCACACTTGTGGGAGCAGGTACTGATCTCGATCCGCGCTTTGTCATGGGTGTCCTGCTTTTCAAGACGCATGTATTCTCGGCGATCCGCGACGTCAGCTGAAACGGGACCAGTCGGATGAAAAAAGCCCGGCGCAGTGGCCGGGCTTTCGAGCGCTCGACGCGGGGGCGTTCGACTTAGCGGCTTCTACGAAGGAGAGGCGTCGGGATCATCATGGCACGCGTGAAACGTTGTGTCAGAATCGGTGGTTCTGACACAACGTCTATAAAGACATCGGGATGCCAGCGGAGCGACCTGGATCGTCGCGTCATGAGTCCATTTGAACCAGACGCGCTATAGGATCGTCGAAGTTATTTGATCCGCTTCATGTTTTCGCCTTTGCAGATCAAGCCACCAAGACCACAGCCTTCAAGGCGGAGCGTATTCGAGCTCTTCAGGGTCATATAGCCAGTGTAGACCTTTCCGTCGTCGGTCGAACGGAGATTACCCTTCCACTGATTGCCCTTCACTTTTTTGGCACCGCAAGACAGTGTTTTTCCGACCCACTGTTTTTTGGGATGGCTCAGAACCTTGAGGCCAATCCCGCCCTTGCAGCCGAACACCTTGTAAGTGGCACCGGTTGACGGACGCTTCCACGTGCCGTTTGGCGACGCGGCTTGCGCCAGTGTGGCGAACGCAAACGTTCCTGCCGTCACAGCCGCTGCAAGTGTCAAAATCTTCTTCATGGGTCGCAACCTCCTCCTGAACAAACGCGTACACGAAAGGTACGCGAGGCCCCAAAACGCAGCCCCATCGGTTAACCCTAACGTCAACGTAGCAACGGAATGGGCCGAGACAAAGCACGAAATGCAACAATTTTGCGATGAGAGGCGACACCCCGCCCCCCCGCACGTGTCAGCCAGAAGGTCCACGCACCTGCATCCGCTTGCCGATCATCACGATTGCAACAACGATGACGGCAAAGATCACCTGTAGCGATGTGATTTGCTCGCCGAGTAGTACTGCAGCGGCGGCAATCGTTACGAACGCTTGAAACAATTGCAGTTGCCCGACCTTCGCAATGCCACCACGGGCCAAGCCCGCGTTCCAGGCGAAAAAACCCAGCAATTGACTGAACAACGTGACATAAACAAAGCCAGTCCATGCCGAGGATGACGCGTTCCAGTTGATGGGCTCCGCGAAGATCCAGACGATGGGTACGAGCACTGGCACCGATATGAGAAGTGCCCAGCAGATCACCTGCCAGCCGCCCAATCGTCGTGATAACACGCCGCCTTGCGCGTAGCCGATCGCAGCACTGACCACGGCCGCGACAAGCAAGAGATCGGCAAGACCAGCATCAGTAAGACTGGCACCATCAAGAATACTGAATGCGAGAACGGCAAGGCTGCCAGCGATGGCGGCGAGCCAGAAACCGAGCGATGGGCGTTCACCGGCAAAAAACACTCCAGCGACAGCCGTTGCCAGTGGCAGAACCGCAATCACCACGCCACCGTGCGCTGCGGGTACATAAAGCATTGCTGTCGTGGCAAAGATCGGG
The DNA here is from genome assembly GCA_937931785.1 of uncultured Hyphomicrobiaceae bacterium. GTDB lineage: Bacteria > Pseudomonadota > Alphaproteobacteria > Rhizobiales > CALHAX01 > CALHAX01. The sequence continues at coordinate 29,870 of CALHAX010000011.1, forward strand.
AAGCCGATGACGACCCCGGCAGCGGTGATCAGTAAGGGCAGAATGTCGTGCCGCTCCGGTAAGCGTTGTCGCGTCAAACCGAGGATCATCGCAGCAATTCCGGCAGCCACCAAAGCCCGACCGAGTCCGACAAAAACCGGATCCAGATCGGCCACAGCCAGACGCGTCATGGGCAGCGTTAGTCCAAAAATGAGCACGCCGATCGCGCCTAGAAGGTAGCCGTCGCGTTCGCGGGCACGCTGTTCGGCGCTGGAAACGTCGTTCATGTGAGGGGCGTCCTGTGCGGGCAATTGACCGCAGGCGGTTGCGAGCGGGGCAAATTCATTGCACGGATATCAGACATTGTTGCGCTTCGCACCTGCTGGGTGAACATTGGGCTTGTGCGGCCTGTAGACAGGAGAGAAAATATGTCGATCTGGGGCAAGATTGCCGGCGCGGCCGCAGGCCTTGCGATTGGAGGTCCGATTGGTGCGCTGGTTGGCGCCTTGGCTGGCCATCTGGCCGTTGACCGCAATCTGGCGAGTGACGCAGACACAGCAGCGCAAAAAGAGATCGCGTTCACCATCGGCGTAGTGGCGCTCGGCGCAAAGATGGCGAAGGCTGATGGCGTAGTCACGAAGGACGAAGTTGCCGCTTTCAAACAGGTCTTCAAGGTGCCGCCTGGAGAAGAAGGCAATGTCGCGCACGTTTTTGATCTGGCCAAAAAGGATACCGCAGGTTTCGAGGCTTATGCCAACCAGTTGGCCGGATTGTTCCGTAACGATCCAGAATTGCTGTGCAACGTCCTGGAGGGCTTGTTCCACATTGCAAGTGCGGATGGAGTCCTGCATCCGGGGGAAGACGCCTACCTTGCGGAAGTCGCAAACCGGTTCGGGGTCACGGAAACGGAATACAAACATATCCGCGCACGTTTTCTGCCGGAGGACAAATCGAGCCCCTATGACATTCTGGGCATCTCGCCGGATATCGACGATGCCGCACTGAAAGGGCATTACCGCAAACTGATTGCTGAGAACCATCCGGATCGTGCGATGGCGCGTGGCATGCCGGAGGAGTTTATCGCGATCGCCACGGAAAAATCTGCCGCGATCAACGAGGCTTACGAGGAAATTGCCAGGGAACGCGGGCTTTAAGTGTTTCTGAAAATGGCCAGCCAGGTGCCGCTTCGCACAATTCCGACACACAATTATCGCCATTCATCCACAATTCATGTGGATTCTACTAATGCTGCGTCACACGGTATCTGAACCATGACGCAGGGTGTTTCACCCGCCTCGATCCTTCCGATGCCAGTGGAAATTTCGGGAGCGTCGCATGTCTCCCACTTACTTCTGGGCATTCCAGTTGTGAAATGAAGTCTCCGTTCTGGTCGGAGATATTATTTTGGGAGGCCATCATGGCTTGGAGCAAAGTATGGCTTGTCGGTGCTGTAATCCTCGCGTTCGCTTTTAACGCGTTGGCGCCGGTGCAAGCGGCAGGCAGGCTGTCGGAAAAGAATATCATCAAGCGCCTGGTTATCAAGAAGAAGCCACGGACGCAGCGGCCCGTTCAGCGCCAACGCAAAGTGCGCCGCAACGTGACACGCGATACAAATCGGGTGCTGAAACGCACGACAACGCGTCGTACATTGACAACGCGCCGTCGTACGTTGACCAAGGCACCGAGGGTGGTTCGCCGCAAGACCTTGACGATCCGCAAGACACGGGTGACAAACCGTCGGACGCGCGAAGAATTCCGCAGTCTAAAGCGTCGCAAGACGCTGCGTCGTATCCTCACTAAAAAGCGGACCCGGACCCGGACCCGTACGCGAAAAATCCAGAAACGCATCGCGTTTCCACCGCCAGCAATCGAGATCGCGGATGGCGTCAGCACGACCCCTCGCCCGGATCGCCCGCGTCCCCCACAGAACACAGGTGGTCAGGGTGGTTCGAAGCAAGGCGGTTCCCAAACGGGCGGAACAAAATGGGTGCGGACGACGCCACGCCCTTCGAAGAGCAGAAAGCGGATTGTACGGAAGAAAAACACACTTCGCCCAACAACGCGTATCGTACGGCAGGCGACGCGCCGAGTCATACGCCCAGCCCGTCAGATCGTAACGCAGCCTGTTAAAGTCGCAACGACACGTATTGAGCGGGATCAGATCCAGCAGATCGTGCAGACCGAAGGCCTGCCGCAGATCGATATCGAGATCTACTTCGACTACAATTCGGCGACGATCCGCCCGCAGTCAATGCCAGATATCGGAACGCTGGGTCGTGCCCTGCGCAACAAGCAGCTTGCCGGTTCGCAGTTCATGATCATCGGTCACACAGATGCGTCGGGCAGCGACAGTTACAACCTCACGCTGTCAGAAGCTCGTGCCAATGCGGTACGTGACTTCCTGGTCAACATTTTTGGCCTTGAAGGAGAAAAATTCTTCCCGATGGGTTATGGCGAAGAGCAACTCAAACGCCGTGATCGCCCGGACCATGCTGAGAACCGTCGGGTCCAGATCGTCAACATCGGAGGGCAAACGGTTGCAGACACGAACGATGGCGAAGTCGAAGTGTCCGAAGTCGAATTGCCGGAAGAAGATATTTACGATGGCGAAGTCTCCGCACTGACCGAAGACGGCGGCGTGCCAGACGATCAGTAGAACCAACAGGACAGGCCCGGTCAGTACATGCGACTAATCGGGCCTGTTATTGATTTCTTGTGTGCCTCAGAATGCAGTCGATGTTCGTGAATGAACGAGCCCTCTTCAAGCCACCCGGTCAACAGGCTCCTTGCCAGCAAAGAACGCATCGAGATTGTCCAGTGCACGAAAGCCCATGGCATCACGGGTTTCGAATGTGGCGCTGCCGATGTGGGGCAACATGAAAACATTGGTGAGCGCACTGATCGCCGGGTTGCCACCAGGTTCGGTGACGAAACAATCCAGGCCTGCCGCGGCCAGTTTGCCGGATTTGAGCGCGGCGATCAGATCGTCTTCAACGACAAGTGCACCACGTGCAGTGTTCACAAGAACTGCACCGTCCGGTAACTGATTGAGCAGTGTCGCATTGACCATCCCCTTGCTTTCAGGTGTTGCGGGACAATGCAGGGAGATAAAATCGCAATGTGGGAGCAGGCTCTCGATCGTGTCGTGGTACGTCGCACCCTGTTCTTTCTCCGCAGAAAGCCGGGACCGATTGTGGTAATGCACCTCCATATCGAACCCGCGACAACGCTGAGCCATCACCTGCCCGACCCGTCCCATGCCGATGATCCCGACACGCTTTCCCGTGACCTGCGTGCCAACCATGAAGGACGGGCTCCATGTCGTCCATTCACCGTTTCGCACCATTGCGTCGCCTTCGGCAGCGCGTCGGGCCGCGCCCAGCAGAAGTAGGAAAGCGATTTCAGCCGTTGCATCGGACAACACGTCCGGTGTGTTCGTCACAACCACGCCATGCGATTTCAGGGCGGTTAGGTCGCAGTGATCTGTGCCCACGGAATGGTTGGCAATAATCTTCGTGCGTGGGTCAAGGCGAGCGACAACATCAGCGGAAAAGATCTCCGAGTGACACGGCAGGATCGCATCCACCTTGGCGCTCATCTCGACGATTTCATCAGCGGAGAACAGTCGATCATCCGGATTGTCGATAACCGTATAGTCGTGTTTGGCCCGCGCTTCCGTGTTGGCAGACAGCTTGCGCGTCAACCAGAGGGTTGGCGTGTTCATTTCAGACATTGGGGCCCCCGGTTCAAAAAATTCGAGAACAGCGACTAAGGGTTTTTATTGCGACGCAGGCATGCATCCCAGAAATCATACACGGCCATGAGCAGAACAATGATCGCGATAACCCAGAACGGCAATCCGCCCCAGAACCCGGCAAACCCGGTCGAGATACTGTAAGCCAGGCCGATGATGAACGTGAGGAGAATGCTGGTTCCGGCAAGGCTGCTGACGAACTTGACGCCGCGGTCACTGAGGATCCCCATTCCGGCCAGCGTTGCGTAGAGAACAACAGCCGACATGATCATCGCAACACTCGTGAACTTGATCATATTGGCTTTAGGAAGACCTTGCCAGAACACGAAGTACAGAACTGCGTTGAAGGCCAGAAAGCAAATGACCGCTATCGAAAGTTTTTTCGCACGATTTTCCATTTCTGGTTATCCTTGTTCTTCGTCTGAGGCGTCAGCCTCAAGGTAAGCTTGCATCCAGCGTGCGGTCCGCAACAAACGATCATCTTGCTCTGCCGAACCTACCAGTTGAATGCCAATTGGCAAACCGGCCTCACCCGCCAACAAAGGCAAGGTGACACAAGGCAATCCAGCCAGCGTCCAAACGGTGCAGAAAACCGGATCTCCGGTTCCGTCTGCCTTCAACGGGGCAACGCCTTGCGACGAGGGTGTCAGAATCGCGTCCACATCGTTGAGCAGGTCTGTGAAATAGCCTTCAGCCGCGCCAACCATGCCAATCGCTTCCGCATACTGGTCATCAGAATGGCTGCGCGCACGCTCTATGATCGGTTGCAACGTCGTACTCACCTGATCCCAGTGCATCTCGAAGTCGGATTGAAGATGCCGGCAAATTTCATATTCATGAATGATGTTGTGATATGTAATCAGGTCAGGAAATGACTCCGGCGCTGGGTAGCGTTCAACTTGGCCACCAAGCGCGGATATAACTTCCTCGAAAGCGTCCCGGGACGTATCGTCGAGGCGGTCTGCATAGGGGAGATCAAACCAGGCAAAGTTCGGTTCCACCAGCACATCCGCGCGAGCGCCAGACAGTATGTCGGGTTTCGGGCGCGCATACGTGGTTGGATCTGCGGCATCGTATCCGACAAGCACGTCAGCCAGCAGACCAACGTCTTCTAGTGATCGTCCGAACACACCAACCTGATCCAGAGTCTTCGAGGTCTCCAGCACACCACCGCGTGAGATCATCCCCCGCGTCGGTTTCAGGCCATAGATCCCGCAGAATGAAGCAGGGCGGATCGTTGAGCCATTTGTCTGGCTGCCGATTGCAAGTGGAACATGTCCGGCAGCCACAGCAGCAGCAGAACCACTGGAAGACCCGCCAGGCGAACGTGTTACATCATGTGGGTTCGAGGTATCCGCCGCGTGCATGAAGGCGAACTCCGTGGACACGGTTTTCCCGAGGATGATTGCGCCCGCTTCCCGCAACTTGCTGATCACCGTAGCATCGGCGTTCGGTTGGCGTCCCGCGTGAATTGGTGTTCCGTAACCGGTCGGCATGTCGACGGTATCGAAGATATCCTTGATCCCGACAGGCACCCCGTGCAGAGGACCGACCGGTTTGCCGAAGCGGCGCAAGTCGTCCATCGCGTCGGCTTGCGCGCGGGCCTGGTCCGGGTCGAGATATTCCCAGGCGCCAACAGTGCCATCGGTCGCTTCGATCCGGCCAATGCAGGCATCAACCAGTTCGCGCGAGGTCAGTGCGCCTGATTTGATCTGATCGGCTGCGTCCACCGCCGTCAGTTCCCATGGTTCCGGGTCGGACATCGAATTGCTTTCTGTAACGTGAGTTATTTCACGTACGGGCCAAACAGATAGTCCGGCAACCAGAGTGCGATACCCGGGAACTTGTACATCAGGGCCATACAGAAGATGACAATGCCGAGGTATGGCATGATCCCCTTAAAGATCTGCATGAGCTCGATCTGGTCTCGAAGCACCCCTTTGAGATAGTACGCCGACATCGCCATCGGCGGGGTGAGGAACGACGTTTGTAGGTTGAGTGCGACGAGCATGGCGAAGAAGTATGGATTGACGCCGAAGTTATCGAGCAGTGGCAAGAAGATCGGCACGAAGATGATCAGGATTTCCGACCACTCCAGCGGCCAACCGAGGATGAAAATGATCAGCTGCACCATGATCAGGAACTGCCACGGTGCGAGATCCATGCCGATGATCCAGTGTTCGATGACATCGTGCCCGCCAAGGTAGGAGAACACGGACGCAAAGGTCCACGAGCCAACAAACATCCAGCACACCATGGCCGTGGTTTTTGCCGTTAGGAACACCGACTGCTTGACCTTGTCCCACGAGAGCGCGCGGTAGATCACAGCAAGCACCAGGCCGCCGAGTGCGCCCATGGCGGCGGCTTCCGCCGGTGTCGCCAGGCCACCGAGGATTGAACCAAGCACCAGCGCGATCAGCAACGTGAGCGGAACAAATGACGTCAGCAGTTCCCAATAGATCTGCCCTTTGCTCGGGGCGTTATCCATGACAGGTTTCGGCGCGATCGACGGATTGAACCACACCCGGATGATCACATACACAATGTACATGCCCGCCAGCAGGAAGCCCGGGAATACGGCAGCCGCATAAAGCCGGAGCGGAGAGAGTTCCGCAATCGCCGCATAGACAATCAGCATGATCGACGGCGGAATGAGAATCCCGAGCGTGCCACCTGCGCAGATTACGCCGGATGCGAATGACTTGTCATAGTTCGCCTGTGCCATGGCCGGAAACGCCAGCAGGCCCATCAAGGTCACGACCGCGCCCACGATTCCGCTGGCTGTCGAGAACACAGCACAAGTTACGAGCGCGGCGATCGCCATGGAGCCTGGCAAGTTTCGTGCGGCAAGCTGTAGAGAGAAAAACAACCGATTTACGATGTTCGCGCGCTCGACCACATAGCCCATGAATAGAAAGAGCGGGATGGCAACAAGCGTATCGTTCTCCATCACCGAATAGGTGTTCTGGTTGAGGAGGAAGAAAATCCGGTTGTCGAAGATGTCGGCAAACGCCTCGATCGATCCCGCCTCGTAGTAGGCGTAATATCCAAAACCAACGCCCATCGCGAGCAAGGTAAAGGCAACAGGGAATCCGAGCAGTACCAGCACGATAAACAGGCACAGCATGAGGATGGCGACTTCGGGATTGGTCATGACAACTTTGGACCTTCGGATACCGGCAACGGGCTTTGTTCAATTGAGTTGGAGTGCGAGCGCTGTTGGTTTCACCTGTTCGGCTCGTTGTTTGTTGACGCTGGCGGCGATCGCCCGGCATCCAGCAGATCTGACTGCTCGTCGGCAATGCGACCTTCATAAATGGCAGGCATCTGCAGCGCTTGTTCGATCAATTCGTCTTCCGTTTCCTTCACGTCCTCAAGACGCGTGGGCCACACGCCAGTGCGCATGGCAATGATGCAGCGAAGACATTCGGCAAAGCCCTGAACAATCAAAAGGCCACCGGCAATCGGAATGAGGGTCTTGAAGAAATAGATCTGAATGCGCGCGGGCGAATTCCAGCTCACTTCCTTGAAGCGCCAGGAATCTTGCGCGATTTCCGTTCCGAACCAGGCAAGTGCAAACATGCCGGGGAAGAAAAACAGGAGGTAAAGCACGAAATCAAAACGGGCCTGCCAGCGCACGGGCAAAAAACGATACAACACATCGCCGCGCACATGCGCGTCCTGCGCCAGGGCATAGGCACCGGCCATCATGAACAGGGCGCCGTACATCTGCACCATCATGTCGAAGGCCCAGACGGTTGGGCTGTTCAGCACGTAACGCACAAACACTTCGTAAGCGACGGAGAAGGTCAGGATCAAAATGCACCAGCCAAAGGCGCGTCCAATCCAGACACTCAGACTTTCAATCGCGTAGATGATCGACGTCAAGGCGTCATCCCCCCAGATGCAATCTGTCAGATATGTGTCGCGATGGCAGGCAGGTCACCCAACCAGGCAAAAGTTCGAAACCGGCCCGCACTAGCACCGGTCGATCAAAAAAATGGCCCGGGCAAAGGTTGCCCGGGCCGCTCGGACTTATCCGAAGTGGTGGTTGTACGCCAGCTTGTAGTCAGGCTGGTTCAGGTTCAGGTAGTTCATGACGTCTTTCGCGTAAGCCTTCTGCGACTCGATGACTTTTGCGAAGAACGGATCTTCTTTCGAAAGACGATCCACGACGATATCCCAGGCTTTGAGCTGTTCTTTCATCACGGAATCAGGCGTGCGGTAAACATTGACGCCCTGCCCCTTCAGCTTCACCAGATCTTCCGAATAGCGTTTCGTGTTGTGCCAGTAGAAGTTCGAGTTCTCAGCTTCCGACGCATGCTTCAGGATCGCCTGATGCTCGGCTGGAAGTTTCTCGTAGGTTTTCTTGTTGAACGTGATTTCGAAGAATTCCTGGCTCTGGTGGAAGCTGGCCAGGTGGTAGTGCTTCGAAACGTCCTGCATGCCGAAGTCGCGGTCAGACGTCGGATTGTTGAATTCCGCAGCGTCGATCAGGCCGGACTTCATGGCTGGTTGAATTTCGCCACCTGGAAGCTGAACAACCGACATACCCATTTCAAGAAGAACGTCAGCAGCCAGACCAACGGTCCGGTATTTGAGGCCCTTCATCTGGGAGGCGTCTTTGATTTCTTCCTTGAACCAACCGAGCGGCTGCGCTGGCATGGCAGAGTTGAAGAAGCTGACGACGTTCAGGCCAAGTGAACCCATCAGCTCATCAAACAGTTCTTGACCGCCACCGTAGTGCAACCAACCGAGAACTTCCTGGCTCGACCAGCCAAAGCAAGGGCCGGTGCCAAACAGCGAAGCGGATTTC
>CALHAX010000012.1 GCA_937931785.1 uncultured Hyphomicrobiaceae bacterium
AGACCTGGCAGCCCAAGCGGCCAACCCAACAGAGATACAAAGGATAAAGACCATGTTTCGCAAGACCCTCATCGCAGCAACCCTCGCCCTCGCAACCCTCACAGCCGGTGCAGCATCCGCATCCGCCAGCACCCTGAACACAGCCATCTCCACTGAAGCACCGATCACACAAACAGCAACGACCACAGACCGCGCCACCGGTTTCGGACGGAAGTTCAAATTCAAATTCAAGTTCAAGAAACACTTCAAGCACGTCGGCGGTGGTTACGGATACAAATGCCGTTTTCTGAAAAAGAAGTACCACCGCACCGGCAATTACTACTGGTTCAAGAAGTACGAGCGCTGCATGTACCGTTGGTACTAGATTCCGACAGCGTTCCCAGGAGCTCGGGTCCTCCCTCCCCCCGAGGTCGGGTTCTCCCTGCCCACCTCGCAAACCCTCCGGCGCAAGCTGGAGGGTTCTTGCATTCAACACCGACCGGCGTACGATGAAGCTTCAAACAAAACATCAACCCCGGACGACGTTTCATGCCCCAAACCAGCACGCGGCCAAACACGGTATCCGCCCCCGTTCGTTACCTGGAAAATGACAAGGATCTGGCCGTATATGTCGCGTCCGTAGGCGGCGGTCAGGTACCGAGCCATGAAGGCAGTTACCTTGATCAAACCGTATCCATTCATAACGGCCGGACGAGAGCAAAACCGTTCACGCTGGACAAGGAAGGTTTCTCACTTCAGCAGCAGCGCAGTGCCGTCACAGATTTCTACGATGACACGCAGATCACAGATACTTACGAGGCAGAAGCAAAGGCTCTGGTTCGTGGGGCAACTGGCGCCACACGTGTTGAGATTTTCGATCACACGCGCCGTTCCGCATCGCAAGGCGTGCGCTCGGAAAAGAAAATCCGCGAACCGGCCTCAACCATTCACAACGACTACACGGCTCTCTCCGGCATCCAGCGTCTGCTCGATCACTACGCCGACACACCGGATGACGTTATTGCACTCATGAAAAACCGCTTTGCAATCGTGAATGTCTGGCGCTCCATCAAAGGTCCCGTACTCACATCCCCTCTCGCGCTCTGCGACGCAACGACAGTCGATGACAGCCAGTTGGTGCGCGTTAAACGGCAGGGCAACGACCGCATGGGCGAAGTGCAACTCGCCACGTGGAATGACACCCACACCTGGTATTACTTTCCTGAAATGCAAATGGACGAAGCGCTGCTGATCAAGACATACGACAGTTCAACTGACGGACGCACGCGCTTCACCATCCACACAGCCTTCGACGATCCCGCGACACCGCCCGACGCTACACCGAGGGAAAGCATGGAAACCCGATGTTTCGCATTTTTCTCTTGAGGTCGCCTTCACATGTACACACTCTACGGCGCAGCCTACACACGGTCGTTCCTCACCGAACTTGTCCTAACCGAACTGGCTTTACCCTACACGCTTGAAACCGTGGATATCCTGACACAGGACCATCGCACGCCTGCCTATCTGGCAATTAATCCTGCCGGATGGGTGCCGGCATTGCGAACACCGGACGGCATGATTCTCCACGAGACTCCCGCGATCAATTTGCACCTCTCGGAGCAGCACGGAAACGACATTCTGGCGCCTGCGCGTGACAATCCCGATCGCGGCGCATTCTTGTCGGCACTGTTCTATCTGACAGACGAACTGGAACCGGCCCTCAAACGCTTTTTCTATCCTCACAGATATGTCGCTCGGGACGGTGATGATCACATCATCGCCGGAAAAGCGCTGCGCGACGTCCACACGTGTCTTCAGGTAATCGAGGAGCGACTACAGGTCAGGGGACCGTTCCATCTCGGCGCACGGTATAGCCTTGCGGATCTGACGTTGAGCTATTGGGCGAAGAGCGTCGGTGAACTGGATGGTGCAACAGAATTTCCAGCGGTGAACGCATGTGCCGAAGCCGTATCACAACGCCCTGCATTGCAGGACAAATTCGCCCAACTGAACGATATGATGCAAGCCTATCGGGAGCGCACGGCACAGGGCGCGCGGGTTGATTGAACGGACGCTACACGGATCCGGCCAGCGCCTCCACTTCATCGCGGAGCGCAAGAGCTGGCAAACCTGCATCAAACGCAACATCGCCACGCGTGATCACAGTCCCTTTCGCAACGTCACGGGTCATTGCGACGCCGTGCGCCAGGCCGATCGGCAGCGCCCGCATCTTCACGCTGGCTTGCGCCGGCATCGCTCGGCCCCAGACCGTATAACCACCTTCGCCGTCCAGCGTCTCCCCCGCCTTCAGATTGCGTTTTGCAACGGCAACCGCATCGGCCCGAAACGCGCGACAGCTCCCGGTCGCCTCATGCCGCAATGCCGCATTGAGGACTGAAATGCCAAGCTCCAGACCAATCAGGTGATACGGCTTGTACATCGCCGCGTATCGCCCACTGGAATCCGTATTCAACCCATATTGCCTGAAGCACGCCGCAGCGTAGTCGTTCGGTGCTTCGAACACGACATAAACGCCCCATCTCAAATCGCGAAACACCGGACGCCCATCACGCTCCAGTGACGACACGACCTCAGCCACGCCCTTCTTCGCAAGAACACCACCGGAAGAAACAGGCCGCAACACATGCGGTAGATCGTCAACGCCGCAGGGTGGAAAGGCCAGGCCACTCGCTGGCACGTCAAGAGCACAAGCGTTGGCGATGGCACACATTTCGATCGCCGACTTGGTGCCATCGAGGAAGGAATTGAACATCTGCGGGTTCATCCCTGCGCGTTCCGCCTCCTCCGGCGTCAGCCCGTAGTGCGTCCAAACATCATCTGGCGTGACAGCGTGGTAGATCGGCAGATATTTCGTCCCCTTGCCCGCAGCAACAACGGAAAACCCTGCAGAGCGCGCCCAATCTACCATCTCGGCTACAAGCGCTGGTTGATCCCCGTATGCCATCGAATAAACGACACCGGCAGAACGCGCGCGTGCCGCCAGTGCCGGACCAGCCAGCACATCAGCCTCCACATTGACCATGACGATATGCTTGCCGTGCTCGCTTGCGGCCAGAGCATGGGCAATCCCCGCAGCCGGATGCCCCGTCGCTTCGATGACAACATCCACATCATCCCGGGAGACCAGCTCCAGACCATTTTCGAGAAACGTGGTGGCGGCGATCCGTGCATCGTCCCAGCCAACCGCAGCGCAAGACGTCCGTGCCCGGTCAACAGACAGATCTGCGATCACCGACACGTCCAGACCAGGGGTCGTCGGAACCTGCGACAGGAACATGGATCCAAACTTGCCGGCCCCGATCAGGCCGACACGGACTGGCCCATCGGTTTCCAGACGTTCATTCATCAAATGTGTGAGGTTCACGTCTCATCTCCGCAGCAAACACCATTGCCATTCGGAGATATGGCACAACCAGACAAAAGAAAAGGGAGGTAGGGTTTCCCCAACCTCCCTTCACCAATCCGGAAACCCGGATGTTGCTTAGATGATACCGCGCATGCCAACAGGCTTGCCAGCAACGTAAGACGTGCGCTGGTCTGCGACGTCTGAGCGTGACAGTCCGATATCGTCGAGCTGACGATCCGAAAGTGTGCTCAGAATTTCGCGTGTGCGGTTGTTGCGGTACTTCTGTACCAGTGTGTCGAACAAGGCCATTGCTCAGTCTCCAACGAACAAGAACCCTTGCAATGATTTGCATTGGTTGAGACTGAGATGATGCTTTTTATCCGTTTGGACCAGTGCCGGTTTTGCGGATCAGATATGCAATGAACGCATTCCCGTTAAGACGTTCGCGCCATAACGGGACCAGACGCTGAATCTGTAAAAACGGCGTTTATGTCAGTCCTGAAACAGCACAACAACAGCCCGATATCCCTGCTTGGTAAGGACACTTGGAAAGTGTGTTTCATCATTCGTTCCGGCCACACTGCTGGTCGCCTGGATCACAGGACCAACAACAGGATGCGGTTCGCCATCGCGATTGTAGCCATAGCGTGTGCCGCCGCGTTCATTCTTCCAGAAACGCGGAACCTCACCCCAGCGCATTTGCTCGGACAGGACACCATCCTTGCCGCGCATACGGTTCAGCAAAGCCCGGGCATTTGGCTGGGTCATCCGGATGCAACCATGGCTGTCGATCGAGCCAAGTCGGCGATACTTGCTGCGAGTTGTACCGTGAAAGGCGACCCCGGATCGCCGTCCGCTCGAATAGTGAAGGTCGATGTAGGTAACATTGATCATGCCGGGAACCGTGTAGCCATAAGCCATCCGGTATTTACGCTCGTCGATCGTATACACACCCGTCGGTGTCGGGCCTGACTTGCGATCTCCGCGGTAATGCCGACCCGTCGACACCAGCCAGCTATACGGTGGGGCGATCCCGGCAGGCAGCCCCTTGCGGCGCCAGTACCTCTCGTCCCACATACCGACGCGCCATTCACCACCAATGGCATCGCGCTGAACCATCCACATGCGTTGGGCCTGTGGCCCGCGTGCTTTGGTGTTGACGTAAAGCGCCATCGTGAACCGTGGATCGAGTTCGCTCGGCGCCTTGAAGGCTTTTTTGCCCTTGAGCGTTTCGAGATACTCAAGTCCCGGCTGGCCAAATGAGCGGATCAGCGCATCGCGCTTCTCAATCGCAATTGGCGAGAGTGCTGGAACTGGAACAACATGCGCCGAGCCGAACGTTGCGGCCGAGCTTGCTGTGGTTGTGATCGCAAAAAACAATACCGCCAGTGACAAGCGTCGCGCCAAACGTTCCATCATTCCGCCCTCGTGTTCTTGAAGAGTGTGAACGTCAGAGCAGGGCCCGGAACCCATGCGCATTCACAACGAACATCATACGAATCATATGCTTATTCGTTGAATATCACTTCTTACATGAGCGCAGTCACAACCGGCATGGACATACACAGGAAACACAACTGCTGTGGTTTTTTCGTATCGGTTGACGCGTGCGCAAGGCTCGACTTCAGGGAAATCAGCCCATGCGCTCCATCATCGCGTCACTGACTTCGAAATTCGCATAGACGTTCTGGACATCGTCGGAATCTTCCAGCGTCTCGAGCATCTTGAACAGTTTCTCGCCCGCTTCATCATCAAGCGGAACACTCAGCTTCGGTTTCCAGATGATGTTTGCCTCACGAGCTTCACCAAGCTTCTCTTCAAGCGCCTTGGAAACCTCATGCAGGGACTCCGCCGCACAGTAAAGCGTATGCTCTTCCTCAGTGGACTCAACATCATCCGCACCGGCCTCAAGCGCCGCTTCGAACATATCATCTGATGACGCAACATCGACCGGGAACGAAATTGCACCAACCCGCTCGAAATTGAACGATACGGCACCCGTTTCGCCCAGATTCCCGCCATGCTTGGAAAAGGTGGAACGCACTTCGCTGGCCGTCCTGTTGCGATTGTCGGTCAGAGCCTCGACAATCACGCCCACGCCACCGGTCCCGAACCCTTCGTACCGCACTTCTTCGTAGTTCTCACCGCCCGCGTCCTGCGATTTCTTGATCGCCCGGTCGATGTTGTCGTTCGGCATATTCTGCGCTTTGGCTGCTCTGATCGCCAGTCGCAGGCGCGGATTCATGTCAGGATCTGGCGTCCCCATCTTTGCAGCAACTGTAATCTCCTTGCCGAGCTTGGAGAAAATCTTGCCGCGTTTTTTGTCCTGCGCCCCTTTGCGGTGCATGATGTTCTTGAATTTACTGTGGCCTGCCATTTTGACGTTCCCCGTTGCGTGCTGCGTCGCGTATCCCGCGCTCTGCGCCTCATTATGATGTTCCAGAAAGGGCCTGCACCCCGAGCGGCCACGGGTTCAACGCCCATGACCTGTTTGCACTTCGTATATCGCGTCCCCCATCAAGACGAAAGCCCGCCGCACAGCAGGATCTACAACCACGTTAACGTTTCATTAACCAAATCAGATCAGCCTTGCATCACTGGTCCTCGCTGCTGCCCAGCGTCGATCAGTTGCGGTGTCCGAGTACGACGCCCTCAACCAGGTGACGCCCAGATGTGTCACCATCAGAAAAGAGACCTATCTCTTTCTCAATCGACCCAAAACTGCGGTTCGGCCGGTCTCAACGACCCACCGAGCCGCAGTGGTTCGCAACGCAGCGCAAGACCGGTCGCATCGTCAATTTCAACAGCAAGACCTGAAACCGTACCCGCCCCCTGAGCTGGCTGAAAGCGCCCACGTGGAATGCGCGTGACAAAGCGGTGGATCGGCTCCTCGGCATCCATGCCAAGCACACCTTCGTAGTCGCCACACATGCCCACATCGCTCATGTAGGCCGTTCCTTTGGCCAGTACCCGATCGTCTGATGTGGGTGTATGGGTGTGCGTCCCCACAACAAGGCTGACACGCCCGTCGAGGAAATGCCCCATGGCCTGCTTCTCTGATGTTGCTTCCGCATGCATATCAACCACAATCGCATCAGCCACTTCACCGAGCGGACAGGCATCGACTTCCGCCTCAACAGCCCGAAACGGACAGTCGATCTCGTTCATGTAAACCCTGCCAAGTGCATTGATGACCAACACCTGCGCGCCGTTCCGCGCTTCGAACAATCCCGCACCTTTTCCAGGCGTACCTGCGGGATAGTTGAGCGGGCGGATCAGGCGATCATGGCGCTCAATGTAAACCAGCGTGTCTTTCTGATCCCACGTGTGGTTGCCGAGCGTTACAACATCCGCCCCTGCATCGATAAAGGACTGGAAAATGGCTTCCGTGATACCGAACCCGGCCGCGGCGTTTTCCCCGTTCACCACAACGAAATCGAGATCGTAGCGCTTGCGCAGGCCAGGCAAGCGATCAATCAAGGCCTTGCGTCCCGCCTTGCCGACGACGTCTCCCAGGAACAACAAACGCATGGCTATCGGCTTTCAAGTTCAAGGTTTCGGTGCGGCGTGACAATCGCATCAAGCCGCTCATCATGCGCTTCACGCGGCACATGAACGACCTCCTGGGCGTCATAGGCAACGCCAATTGTACGGATGGAATGCAGAACGCGCAGCCTTGCAATCGCGCGATCATAATATCCGCCACCATACCCCAGACGATAGCCTGCCCGATCGAACGCAAGAAGCGGAATGACCAGTGTCTGTGGATCGCGTTCAGGACTGCTCGCCAGAGGTTCCTCAACACCGAACGCACCCTTCGACAGAGAATCGCCCGGGGCCCAGGTCCGGAACAACAGGTCAGGGCTATCACCAACAATTGTGGGGAGGACGACCGTCGCGCCACCGGCCGCAAGCGCCGCAATCAGTGGCCGTGTATCAATTTCCGTCCGGATAGGCAGAAAGGCGCTGACCACCATCCCCGATAGTGTATCACCGAACTCCGCAACAACACGTTCCGCCAGGCACCTTCCAGCGTCCGCGCCAGATTGGCTCGCCAGGACCGCGCGCCGCTTGTAGAGAAGCGTTCGCAGGCGGTCTTTGGTTACAGATATGCTGACTTGAGACATGGCAACACGCGGGACAGAAGCGAACGAAGGCGCGGTTAGACCATTCCACGCCGATGCGGGCAAGTCGCGATCCGGCAACACAGCGTTTCTGTGGTAGAGCAAGGTGCCATCCCCCCCGTGCCAAGAGGTTTCTCCCATGGCAACACCTGATCTCACACCCACCGAAACCTTCGAATTTCAGCGCGGTGCAGGCTCCACACTGCTGATCGCCTGCGGCGCACTCGCCCGCGAGATCGTGCAACTCATAGAGCTTAACCGCTGGACGCATCTCGACGTTGCATGCCTTCCAGCAAAACTGCACAACGAGCCTGACAAGATTCCCAATGCCGTGCGCGAAAAAATTCGCGCCAATCGCCAGAAATACGACACGATCAAGATCGTCTACGCGGACTGCGGGACAGGTGGCTTGCTCGACACCGTGTGCGCCGATGAAGGCGTCGAGCGCATAGAAGGCCCGCACTGCTACTCCTTCTTCTCGGGCAACGCGCTTTTCGAAGCACGAGGTGATGACGACATGACATCGTTTTTTCTGACCGATTACCTCGTGCGCCAGTTCGATAAGCTGATCTGGGAAGGTTTTGGCCTCGACCGACGTGCCGACATGCTCGAATTCATCTTCGGCAATTATGAGAAAGTCGTCTATCTCGCCCAAATCAAGGATCCCGAGCTTGAGGTAGAAGCCCGCAAGATCGCAAAACGAATGAACCTGACCTACGAATACCGATTCACAGGTATGGGCGATCTCGCAACCTTTATGGCAGACAGTCGGGTCGCACGTTGAACGCGCGTCTGATATCATTCCGGCATCGCGTTAACGGGCAAACATCGTTAGTGATATGCTTGGGAATTTGGCGTCCGTCGTAAATTGCGTCATACCGTGTCGCGACCAAACCTTCGGGCATCCCCCGACGTAATAGAGATCAGAGAACACAATCTGCTGGAGGATACGTGCCATGAGCGCCGTTCCCGTCTCGATCGAAGTCACCGCCAAGCATGCCCTGGAAACAACCGACCTGGGCGAACTGTTCCCATCTGGCACGCGTGTCTATCTTGCTGATCTCGGCACACATTCCGTGGACCAGCTTGTCGAGGCAGCAGCACGGATCAAATCAGTCGGATACCAACCGATCCCGCACATCGCCGCGCGCCGGATGACAGATGTCGCAGACGCCGACAACCGCATCGCCCGGTTTATGGCCGAGAGTGGTGTTGAAGAATTTCTGATGGTAGCGGGAAGTCCGGAAAGCCAGGTCGGAAGCGTGGCGTCCAGTCTTGAACTTCTCGACAGCGGCATTCTCCAGAAGAACAATGTCACCAAAATTGTCGTGGCCGGCCATCCCGAAGGCAGTCCCGATTTTCCAGACAGCGAATTGCTGCCTGCCCTGAAAGCGAAGCAGGCCTTTGGCAAGGACAACACGATCGCTGTAACAGTCGCGACCCAGTTCGGTTTTGACGTTCCAGGCATCATCGCCTGGGAAAAGGCGCTTGCGGACTCCGGCATTGACATGCCGATCCACATTGGCGTTGCCGGACCGGCAAAGATCACGACACTGATACGCTACGCAACGTTGTGTGGCGTTGGTCAGTCTCTCAGCTTCCTCAAAAAACGCGGCGGCGCACTGGCCAGCATGATCACCGGTTTTTCTCCCGACGAGGTTGTCACACCACTCGAAGATCACATCAAGAGCGGCCAGGGAAAGCTGATCACGGAAATCCATGTCTTCCCATTCGGCGGGCTGAAGAAATCATCGGAATGGCTGACCGAACGCGGTAGCTGGTTCCAGAACAAGAGCGCTGCGGCCTGAGCAACAGGCAGAACGCAACAGCATCCACAAGGATCAAGACAATGACGACTACACTTGTCGCGTCGGCCAAGCGCGAGGCAAAACTCGGGTTCGACCAGCCATTTTGCGTGATCGGAGAGCGGATCAACCCGACAGGACGCAAGAAGCTTGCCGCTGAAATGCAAGCCGGCAATTTTGACACCGTCGCAGCAGACGCAATTGCGCAGGTCGAAGCCGGCGCAACGATGCTCGACGTGAATGCAGGCGTCACATCCGTCAATCCAAACGAGACAGAGCCACCGTTGCTCGCGCAAACCATCAAACTTGTTCAGGGCCTTGTTGATATCCCGCTCTGCATCGACTCGTCGGTTCCTGCGGCACTCGCTGCCGGGCTGGAGGTCTGTGAGGGCCGCCCACTCGTCAACTCAGTGACGGGAGAGGAAGACCGCCTCGAAGTTGTCCTTCCGCTCGTCAAGAAATACGGTGTCCCTGTTGTTGCTATTTCCAACGACGAAACCGGTATTTCCGAAGACCCTGACGTGCGCTTTGAAGTGGCGAAAAAGATCGTCGAACGCGCCGCAGACTTCGGCATTCCATCCCATGACATCGTCGTCGACCCACTGGTCATGCCGATCGGTGCCATGGGAACAGCAGGACGTCAGGTGTTCGCGCTGGTCCGTCGCTTGCGGGATGAGCTGAAAGTGAACACCACGTGCGGGGCCTCAAACATTTCGTTCGGCCTGCCGAACCGACACGCAATCAATGCAGCTTTCCTGCCGATGGCGATTGCATCCGGCATGACATCAGCCATTATGAACCCGTGCCGTCCGCAAGAGATGGAAATGGTTCTCGCTGCAAACGTGTTGAACTCCACGGACCCGGATTGCACATACTGGATCAAGAAGAATCGCGTACAGCCAGAAGGTGTGGACGCGAGTGCCGACACCGGCGGACGACGCCGTGGCGGACGACGCAGTCGAACGGCGGCCTAGCACCGTTCAGATAAAGGTTGGGGCATATGGACAAGCGTGTGGTGGATGACAATGCTGACGGGGCCGACCCATCAGGGACGGACACTGAAGACGCACTCGTATTGTTCATGCCATCCGGCCGACGCGGACGATTCGCGAAAGGAACACCCGTTCTCGATGCCGCCCGTTCGCTTGGTGTCTATGTCGAATCCGTCTGTGGAGGCCGCGGCATTTGCGGGCGCTGCCAGATCATTCCGACCGAGGGCCATTTTGCCAAACACGGCATCGAAAGCCGTGCCACAAACTTGAGTGACATCAACGCCGTTGAGGTCCGGTACGCCGACAAGCGTAAACTTCCAGCAGACCGCAGATTGTCGTGCCAGGCCAAGGTTGAGGGCGACCTTGTCATTGATATCCCGACAGATGTGCAGGTGAACCGTCAGGTCGTCCGCAAGCGTGCCGAAAACAAGAAAATCGAACGCGATCTGACAACCCAGCTCTGCTTCATCGAAGTCGAAGAACCCGACATGGAGCAGCCACTCGGTGACCTTGAGAGACTTTACGCAGCGTTGGAGAAAGATTGGGGGTTCACAAATCTCCGCATCGACCGGTTTATTCTCCCGCGCGTTCAGTCGATCCTGCGCAAAGGCGAGTGGAAAGCCACTGCTGCAGTCTACGACAACGGTGTCGGTCAACCTGTCATCACATCGCTCTGGCCAGGTCTGCACAATCAAGCCCTGGGTTTGTCCGTCGACATTGGCTCCACAACGATTGCCGCACATCTTTCATCACTGTTGTCGGGACGCACGCTCGCATCCGCAGGCACCTCAAATCCGCAGATCCGCTTTGGCGAAGACCTGATGAGCCGGGTGTCCTACGTAATGATGAATCCGGATGGCGACAAGGCCATGACCCGCGTTGTACGCGAAGCGATCGCGACGTTGATACAGAAGGTGTGCGCAGAGGCCGACTCCGACCCGAACGATCTTCTGGAAGGTGTGTTTGTCGGCAATCCGATCATGCACCACCTGTTCCTCGGCATTGACCCGACGGAACTGGGTGGCGCGCCGTTTGCGCTCGCCACATCAGGCGCACAAACCTTCCCGGCGCGCGAGCTGGGCTTGCCCATGAACGAGGGCGCACGCATCTACACCCTGCCATGCATCGCTGGCCATGTGGGGGCTGACGCAGCAGGCGCGACACTTGCCGAAGCACCGCACAAAAGCGATGCGATGACCCTGCTAGTCGACGTGGGCACCAACGCGGAAATCGTACTCGGCAACAAGCACCGCATTGTTGCGGCGTCGTCACCAACCGGACCTGCTTTCGAAGGCGCAGAGATTTCCTGCGGCCAGCGCGCAGCACCTGGCGCGATCGAGCGTATTCGCATCGACCCGGAAACCCTCATCCCGAAGATCAGGGTCATCGGCATCGATGCCTGGTCTGACGAGCAAGAGTTTGCGGAGAAAATCGACAGCGTCGGTGTGACCGGCGTTTGCGGTTCCGGCATCATCGAAGCCATTGGCGAGATGTTCCTTGCGGGCATCATCACACAGGATGGTGTCATCGACGGATCGCTTGCAGAAAAGTCCGACCGCATCGTCCAGGACGGTCGCACCTTCTCCTACGTGCTTTGGCGCGGAGACCAGGAGTTGCGAATTCTACAGACCGATGTGCGCGCCATCCAGCTCGCCAAGGCCGCGTTGTATGCTGGCGTCAAACTCCTCATGGACAAGCTGGGAATTGACTCTGTGGAACGCATCAAACTGGCTGGTGCGTTCGGCACATACATTGATCCCAAGTACGCGCTCATTCTGGGGCTGGTTCCGGATTGCGAGGTCGAGAATGTGAAAGCCGTTGGCAACGCCGCAGGCACCGGCGCACGGATGTGCCTGCTGAACAAGGGACACCGCACGGAAATCGAAAATCTCGTCACACGGATCGAAAAAATCGAAACGGCACTGGAAAGCAAGTTCCAGGAACACTTCGTCGCCGCCATGGCCTTGCCGAACAAGGTCGATGCGTTCCCGAAACTGGAACTGACAGTAAAGCTACCCGAACCGAAAGAGGCTTCGACCTCTGCAGATGGTGACGCCGAAGGTGGCCGCCGCAGACGCAG